>NZ_JAMPNG010000006.1:0-240823 GCF_028479245.1 Providencia sp. PROV223 | reverse complement strand
GCGGGCTTCTCGTTCATTTGATATTCTGAAAAACCGGCTTTTTCATACGTTTTTTTTCTGTTTACATATTTAGTATCTGATAGATCTAATATGTCCGCAGTAATGATAAATGCGATGTGGTTAACATACACATGAGCTTCTAAAATTCGACTTAAATCATCTCTCCCCGGAAGATTTCTATCAAAAATAACCCCTTTATCATTGGGAAGTTGAATAACCGCTTTCAGCATTGGTGCATTTTCTGCACTGGTTTTCCATTCTCGTAATTCTGCTTCACGTAACTCAATGCGTTGTTTAAACGATGGCGGGTAGATAAACTGACTTTCAATTTTAAAATCACCAATAAAGATACTATTACGAAGTTGATTATTAAAAGACTCAGGGACATCGATTACATAGCGCCCAATACATTGCGGTTTTGTTTTTTCAAATAAGGTCTCAATCACGGTATTTTCCTTGTCGGTCAATTCAGTCTGTGCGAGCGTTTTTGTCAAGCTCCCCCCAATACACATCACTATCCCAATAAACGCGATGATGCTTCGCTGACGATGATTAATCTGCTGCACGAATATCGACCTCTTGCACCATCTTCACGATGGCTCTTAGCGTAAATTGAATTGCTTTTCGATTTTTAATATCACCAAGGCCGTCTACTGCATAAGCATTTTGATGGTCTACATTGGTCGCCAAGCTACTTTGGGTTGATGGACTCTTGATAATATCCACCAGAGATTCAACTGGAACTGTACCATCGCCAGCACCTTGAGAAGAAACCAATCGAAATTGCGTGTATTTGTATGCGCTGCTATCCCATAGACCAAATGCATTGTTCAACTCATTCGCGCCAGAAAAGACAATGCGTTGGTTATTTTCAGGATTAAAAATTAAAGGACGCTTAGGACTTGGCTTCAAGGGGACTTCCTTTTCAACCGACCACGCAAGTGTGTTATCCGAGCTTATTTCTGTGCCATAAAAAACATAGGTATTCGGATGGTATTGACCTTTTTCTTGATGAACCATAAATTCCCGAACACTTGTATCCATCAATTTCGCGTACTTTACCCAATTAGCATCAATATCTATCTGTTTTTTATCCAAGATATCTGGCTCGTATAATCGCCACCACACATCTTCGCGCAAATAAATTTCATCAAACGAATCGAATTTTCCCGTGGAAGTCTCCACGATAGAAGGATAACGGCCACTGCCTTCGACAGTGAGCCATGAGGATTGATATCTCGGGTAAGGAAGAAGCTGGAGTGGGGCAGGGGCAAACGCAAGGACAGACATGAGTTCCTTTGCGGTAGAGCCTAAGACAGCCCCTGCAATACCTTCTTGTGCCGCGCCGACCTTCATTCGCCGATACGCAGCAGGAGAGCCTAAATCCGGAATAACACCATGCACAACGCCTAAGACTTTATCTTTGCACCCTTGAAATGCCCCTTCTGGTGGGTTCATGGCATAACGCGCAATTAACCCGCCCATTGAATGGGTTAAAATAATGACTTTTTCAATGGCTAAACCATATCCATGTTTATATTTGTAAGTATCTAGAACCTCATCAATATAGGTCGCCAAATTTTCAGCAGAAATGGCGTTATCTTCAAGCCAGTTATACCCGAAGACATGCACCGAAAATAAGAAATGTTCAAAATGCGCTAACTCTTCGTCAGACAATAAGGCTTCATGCGTTCCCCCTATGGGGTTATTCACAAGATGTCGTAATATGCCTTTTGATGGACCTTTGCTCTGAAAAGATTTGCTTTTATCGCTCCTCTCTATATTCAAGATATCGTGTTGCCAATCATCGAGTAATGCGGTTTGGAGCACATCAAGAAACGTCCCATAACTTAAAAAAAGGGCTTTTCCCCACCCGCGTTCGCGCCTTTTGGGTAACATGTTACCGTCATCACTAAAGGGGATATTTTCACTCTGAATATACTTACCTCTGTCATCAACACGTGTAGAATTTACATTTAATATCTTCCGCCTTTCATTACCACCTAAACTGGTCAGGTAGAGCGTGTCCATCCCCATATACTTATCCGCTCGCCAAACAGAAACTCCATCGTTATCTTTAAGATTAGTTCCCATAATTCCAGGAATAAAAATGACTGGAATTACTTTGGTTGGTGGTTTAATGCAGTGAGATTCTGCATTAAGAGATTTATGTTGTGCAGTGACATCATCCCAAATAACTTTGCCATTTTCCTTCCATTTGGGTAAATGGTAGGAAATATGCTGACATTCACCTACTGGTGAGGCATTATCAGAATTGTTATTCATCTTTATTCCTTTTAAATTATCACGTATTCAATAGGGTAAGACTTGCTATTTATTTTTATTTAGCTCAATTAAAGCATTATCCAGCCCTAAGCTATCTTGTGGGGGGATTTTCCCAGAGGTGTCGGTGGTTTTACTTTCTTTTATTTCATTGGCTAGAATATCAATTGAATACGAATTTTGAGAAACTTCATTAGGGATATAGGGAACAACTTTAGATTGAACAGCGAACTCAGAACTTTCCCATGACGGCATCGTTTCATTGATACTTTGCCCACCAAATTTTTGCCAGACAGCCCCACGCTCGATAATTTTATCGGGTGCGGCACATTCCACCGTGCCCTCTGCAATGCGAATATAGCCACCACCACTGGTTAAAATAATTTCCTTTTTAGCCTTGATGATGACTTTGCCATCATGACTACTGATGCTTAAATCTTTTAATGCATCTAATGACATTTCATCATGTTGAGCCTCAATCGCGATTTTGCCTTGATTGGCAAAGATTTTGATCCCGAGCTTTTGTGCAAATAGGCTGATAATTTCGCCAGCAGCCACGGTGAACTTTTTGGCAATACTAAAATCTGCATTTTTACGGGCAGTACTGATGATATTTTCACCAGCCGAGGTTTGAATGCTTTTGGGGGTGGTCTGTGCAATTCCTTCGGGTGAGGAAACCAGCAGAGCGGATTGCTGAAGTTCATTGAGTGTTTCAGACAGGAATTCTTTCTGTGTTTGTAAATCAGCCAGCTCAGCTTTTGCAACGTTAGCGGCTTCTTTGAGAGATTCCGTTAACTGCTGTGCTTGTTTTAACTGTGCTACCGCCTCTTCCATCGCCAGCACATCCCCACCGGCTTTATCCTGCTTATCGGTGGTAATAAACAACCCTTTACCTGCCCGAATAGCGCCCCAGCTGTCGGTGCGCAGCTCAAAACCGTCACCGCGTTGTTCGCGCTCGGCGTTCACCAAATGCCCCAGGTTTAACTGGGTTTTTCCGCCATACTCAGTGCTGAGCTTAATATGCTCTTGCCCGCGTTTATCCTCCATGCGCAGTTTGTTATTTGCAGGCGTGCGGATCACATTACGGGTGTTATTTTTATCCGTCACGTGGTCGGGGTGGCGAGAGTCATGGAGTGCATGAGCAATGTAAGGACGGTCTGGGTCACCTTCATGGAAGGCGATAGCGACTTCAGTCCCTTGAATTAGCGGGAAATGCATCCCATACGTATCGCCGGCGTAGGGTTTCGCCAAACGTACGGGCATACTTTCATAACCCTTGGTTTTATCATCACGGTCTGCATCGAATTTGACCCAATAAAACCCATGTTCATTTTGGTGGGCATAAATATCGTGGTCTTTTGCGCTGGTGACGCGTGCCATTAATGTTCCGGCAATGACAGGGCGCGGTTTGAGTGCAGGACGCCAGCACAGTGATTCCGTATAAGGCACGGCGTCGAAACGGACGGTCAGCGCTTTATCTCGGCTGGCGGTAAAGCGTAATCGCGTAATTAAAATCGGTGATTTAAAGACGGCCGGTAAGGTCGAAATGAGTGGGTTATCTTGAATATTTAATACCAATAATGGCGTCAGGTCTGCCGCGCTACTTTGCCCGCGTAGCAAGGTTTGTCTCGCTAAAAAGCGCTCGTGATCGAGTCTTGCCCAGAAGTTAGCGGTTTCAGTTTCAGGGCGAATTTTATCTCCACGGGTGAGGTGGCGGCCTTTATAGTGATAAACATCGCCGTAATTGATTTTTTCCCCATCACCGCGTGTCATGTCGGCGACGGCGGAGATTAACGTATCTTCCGCCAGTCGGTGGTTATAGTCTTTGGCAAAAACAGTGCTTTCAACTACTTGATGACGTAAAGATAATCCCCAAACACTGTCGGCATGGTTATCGCTCAGCCCAGATGGGCTATTTAATGGCAGCGTTTTGTCATACACATAGCCACGTTGGCTGTCAGTAAAGTGGAGCACCTCGGTTTGGGTATCATCTTGTAAACCAAAGCGATAAAAAATCCCCACTTCACTGAGTAAGCGCTCAATAAATTGGCGGTCGCTTTCGTTAATTTGGTTGATTTGTTCGCGTTTTGGGTACGCTTTTTCGAGATGAAACTCGAACTCCCAGCCTTTGAAATTGTGTTCGCGTAAAATTTGTTCAACTACTTGCGGCACAGATTGGTTGATAAAGAAACGATGGCTGCGAATTTGATGGCGCAGTAGCGCAAAAAAAGGCTCGATAACTAACTGGTAGCGGGCTTCATCTGCAGAGCCAGAGAGACGACGGAAATCCGTCACCACGCCATGCACACGTTTGGCAACGCTCGGCTGAGTGGCGAGTCCCATTAAGTTATTCATCGGTGCCGAAAAGGTCAGGCTAGCATTACGACGCAGTAATTGTTGAGCAGAAAGATCTTGAGCGGAACAGGTAAACGTAATCTGGTAGCGATAGGGTTCGCTAGCGGCTTCACGCCCGGTAAAATGTTCAACGTCCAGTAGGTCTGAGCAGCCTTGCACTTCAAGGCGATAGCGGTTTTGACCTTGAAGGAGGTTTTTGGCTGTATCGAGTAGGCTCATGGATTTATATCCTCAATATCACTGAAACTCAGGGTGATCCCGTCTTCTTCGCTATACCCTAACGTCAGGCTTTGTGCTTGCTGGTGGTTGGCTTGGCGCATGAGTAATTGTTGGCTAAGTACTGGCAAAATTTGTTGGTTAAGTAGGCTGTCTATATTACGGGCGCCGGTGTCAGGTAATAAACAGGCGCTCACGAGGGTGTCATACAGCGCTTCTTCGATAATACCCTCAAGCTTGTAGTGGGTGTAGAGACGCTTAATGACGCTACCCAGTTTCATTTCAACAATTTGGCGCAGTGCCACAGGGCCTAATGGGCGATAAATTAGGGTTTGGAAGCGGGCAAGTAATGCAGGTTGGAAGTGGTCACGCAAGGTTGGACGCAGCAGTTCTTGTAACTCGCCGTCGGTCGACTCAGGGAATTCTTCGAGTTGTTGCATGATCAAGTCACTGCCCAAGTTGGCTGTCATTAAGATCACGGTATTGCGAAAATCAATTTCACGGCCTTCGCCATCGCGCATGAAACCACGGTCAAATACTTGATAAAACAGGTTAAGTACATCACGGTGGGCTTTTTCCACTTCATCGAGTAATACGACGCTATAAGGACGCTTGCGAACAGCTTCCGTTAAAATCCCGCCTTGACCGTAACCCACATAACCTGGAGGCGAGCCTTTTAATTGGCTGACGGTATGGGCTTCTTGATACTCAGACATGTTGATGGTAATTAAGGATTTTTCTCCGCCAAACAGGACATCTGCCAAGGCTAAGGCAGTTTCGGTTTTCCCTACACCACTTGGGCCAACCAGTAAAAACACCCCTTGCGGGCCATTTTCTGAAGCGAGTCCTGTACGCGCCGCACGTAACCGTTGTCCAAGCGCCAATAATGGGCTTTCTTGACCGACTACGCGTTTACCTAGCGACTCTTCTAACTCAAGTAGCTCGGTTTGTTCATCTTTTAATAGGCTGGATAAGGGCACGCCTGTCCAATCAGCGATGACAGTGGCCACCGTTCTGACATCCACATCCGGAGTGATCAGCGGTTCATTTTGTTGTACGAGTTCTAACTGTGATTGGATATCGCTGACATCTTGGGATTGTCGACGCTGCTCTAAGAGCTCGCTGATAAGGTTTTTTTCTTGTTCAAAACGCTGTTCTCGCTCAGTCAGTTGTAGGGCGATTTGGGCGTCTTGAGTGACTAATTCGCTCAGGAGGGGTTGGTTGGTGGTGTTGCCAATCACCAAATCATCAAGGATCGCTTGCTGTTCAAGTTCTAATGCAGTGCGCTTGGCTTTTAAACGTGTCAGTTCTTCAGGGAGTGTATCGAGGCTCATGCGGATACGAGCGCTGGCGGTATCAAGTAAATCCACAGCTTTATCGGGGAGTTGGCGACCGGTTAAGTAACGGCGAGATAAGGTGACAGCGGCTTTGACCGCATCATCGGTAATGTGAACACCGTGATATTTGGCATAGCGAGGTTTTAATCCACGCAGCATTAAACAGGCTTTTTCATCATCAGGTTCATCGACTTTGACCACTTGGAAGCGGCGTTCTAAAGCGGCGTCACGCTCGAAATATTGCTTATATTCAGACCAAGTAGTTGCGGCAATCGTGCGTAATTCACCACGGGCCAGAGCGGGTTTGAGTAAGTTAGCGGCATCTGCGCCACCGGCTTGGTTGCCTGCACCAATAATGGTATGGGCTTCATCGATAAATAGTAAAATTGGTGTTGGGGATTGTTGTACGGCTTCAATCACGTTTTTTAAGCGCTGTTCAAATTCGCCTTTTACGCCAGCTCCCGCTTGCAGTAGCCCTAAATCTAATGTGCGTAATGATGTGGTTTGCAGGCTGACAGGCACATTGCCTTCAACAATACGTAAGGCTAAGCCTTCCACTAACGCCGTTTTCCCGACACCCGGTTCACCGACGAGAATTGGGTTGTTTTTGCGGCGACGGGAGAGGATATCCACCATTTGGCGAATTTCATCATCACGGCCAAACACAGGGTCAATCCCACCTTCGCGCGCTTTATCGGTGACGTCCACCGTAAATTTATTCAGCACTGCCAGTAAGGCATCGTTCAGTGTGTTACCGATGACATTCGGTGCTGGAGTTTCGTTTGTTGATTGCGTTTCAAGTGGCGCTTCTGCCGGTAAAGATTGATTATGTACCGCAAGTTGCTGCACTTCAGGGCGCTCATCGGATTGCGCATCAAGCATCGGTCTTAAGCGTTGTAATTGTGTGATGCTTAAGGTCATTAATGGCCAAAGGGCGTCGTTCGGAACTAAAGAGGGTTGCTTCACAATCGCCGCAAGAATATGGACGCTGCGAATGTGCTCGATATCTTCATCCAATGAGGCTATCACCCAAGCGTTTTGAATTAAGTTTAGGAGTGATTTTGAGAGGGAGGGGCGGCTATGGATAGAGCGCGGTAAGCTATCGATTTTAGCCAATAAGCTCTGCCAAAGGGCTGACATATCCCACTCATAGCGGCGAGCTAACACCGTGATATCGCTTTCCCCCATTTCCAATAATTTGAGCAACCAATGTTCAATGGTAATTTCCGCATGCGCCCGTGTCTGGCAAAGTGAAGCTGCCGCTTCTAATGCGCTGGCACAGTAAGGGTTTAGGCGACGTAATAGCATCACGGATGAATTGTCCATATTCTCTCTCTTGTATTGGGGGGAAATGGTTAGAGACAGCAAGGAACGCTACCGCCCCTAACCGTTAACCGAGGTTCATTAGGTATCAAGATAAATTGTGTGTTGTGTGTCATCGGCGTACGAATACGTACAAAAAAGCAGACGCCGAAACGCCTGCTTGTCTTAATTAAGCGGTAGCACGCTCATTCCACGAGTCGGAATGAATGATGTTGCCGTCTTTGTATGTCCAAGTGATTTTTTCATAGCGCAGCTCAATCTCTTCGAGATGGTTGTGCTTCTCTTTATTAGGGTCTTTAATGTCGTGCATTTTTGGCGCGACTTTGACCACTTTGACGTTTTCGAGCTTGGTATTGAAATATTCGACTTCTTGTCCTGCATCATCAATGCGGTACCATTTGAATTCGGCTTCTTTCAAGGTTTGGCCAGTCGTTACCGCTTTGTACAAATAAGGGCTTGATGCATCAATTTCTTTCACGAAAATAAACGGGGTATGAATACGTGTACCCGTTAACTTACCGGTATTGTTATCGGTTGGGATGTACAGGTTATGGTCTTGTGCGACCACTTCAATACTGCCTTCACGGTCTTGTACATTAACAGAGCCCTTGATATCTGCGCCGCCGTCATCTTTTAGCCATAAATAAACAGGAATAGCCATTGTTACTTCTCCTTTCGGGTCGAATGTGTGTCATCGTCCATCGGTGACACGGTTTGATTATCTGTCTCTTGGCAAGCATCTGCCTGAGGGATGAGTCGTATTTCAACGCGCCGATTCTTCGCTCGGCCTTCAGCGGTTTGATTATCGGCAACAGGGTTATTCTGGCCATCTCCTCGAACGGCAAAACAGGCTGGACTGATATCACTGGTCTTTATCATCCAATCTCTGACCGATTCGGCGCGTTTCAGGGATAGTGTTTGGTTGAGTGCTGGGTTTCCGGTGTTATCGGTATAGCCTGAGACGACAATCAACCAACCGGGTTTCGCTTTAATATTGAGTAAGGCGTCGACCAAAACCTTGGTGGCACCTGCTTTTAGCGACGATTGTCCCACATCGAATAGCGATAAGCTGTCAAGGCTGACTATTTCGGGGGCATTTTGAACAATGATAGGCGCAGGAGGCGGTGAGGGCGCCCAACCACTTAATAGTGTGTGCAAGTAGGGTAATATTCTCGCTCCCTGATATAACGCTAAAGAATGAGAGGTTGGGACTCCTTCGCGTTCCCAGCGCGCTAATTGAGCTGCATCATCTTGCAGTTGCTGGTAAGCAGTCTGTTTTGGTGCAAGTGGTGTATCTGACAGTTGCGAAAAACGCGCAATATCTTCACCAATATGACGAATGAGTTGCTGATTATGGTAGTAACTTCCGATTAATGTGCCTATTAAAAAAACACCAAAAATAATTCCGATAGCGCCGAGGGTTCTTTCTGTACGGCTTAAGCTAATATCATGGTGTAAGCGACGCAACATTACATCGGGCAAAGGTAGCAAATCAGTAGTTTGAATTGATGAATATAGAGGCAGCATGGTTTTTTCTTGAATAAATTGCTGCCATAAATTGTTTGGTTGGCTAGTGATATCAATCCACTGAATAGCCCATGCTGAAGGGATTTGTTTCGGTGCTCCAGCTTGAGGTAGTATGAATTGAGGAACTAAAACTTGGTTTAGCCAGCTTTGTAAGGTATCTAGCCATAGAGAAAATTGCAGGCTTTGTTCTGACTGACCGATATGCGTGGGTAGCCACACAGAGTAAGGGACTGACATTGTACCTTCTTGCTCCACCTGAAATTCAGTTTGGTGGCTGAGTAACGTCATCCAAGGGGTATGTTCATCATCAACATGCATAGCGGTATCAGCGTAATGAGGTTTAGAAAGGTATACCGTTACCCAAAATGGCAATTTAGCACCGATTTTTTGACGACCTTCCCCAATAGCTCGACGCCAATTGAGTAGCGCTTGTGTTAGAGTTTCTTGTTGGGTCAGTTGCTCGGGTAATACAACGTATAGTAAGGATAAGTGCCCAGATAGCGATGGGGCATATTCCACCAATGCGGCAATCAATTTAACGAGCTCAGTGGGCGCGGATACACGAATATACCAACCTTGATTTGTTTCTCTGTGTAATTGGGCATCCAGAAATAGCGCTTGAGATTGACCACAAACTAAAATGACAGGCCCCTGATAATTATCAGCCGGAAATGCACCTGTATAATCATGTTCAGTGGATAATACTTGGCGTCGTTGTTTATATTGCCAAAACAACATTCCACCCGTCAGTACTAAGACGAAGACGGAAACAAAAATGGAGACACTTTGCCCTAGAGACCAAAACCCCCAAAGTAGCCACAAGAAAAGTCCCGTAGCAAAAAGCGTCAGACACGGTTTGATTGGATTTTGCATGCCTATCCTTGTGTCATCCACTGTTGTAGTAAATGTTCTAGCGAAGCACTGAACCCCCACCACATGGCGACGAGTATGAGAATGCCGCCTATCCAACCAAACCAGTAAAGTCTGCGACGGCTAAACCGTAATTTAGGTTTTACGACGAGAGGTAATTCTGAAGTGACCAGATAGTCCGGAAGTTGAACATTGAGTTGAGCGATGATCCGCTCACGTTCTGGCGCTTCTTTTTGACGAAACTTACCGACAAACCCGAGGGTAAGCACACGATGAAAACAGAGCAAAACGTCAGGATTCGGGGCGGTTTCGTTTAAAATGCTGCGTAGGCGATCCCAAAGTTTGTCTCCCGCTTCTAATGTATTGAAGTAGCGGGCTTGCAAAGGAGATTGGATCCAAGTGTTGTACCCATCATCTTGGTGCTGGCGATTCATCACGCTTTCATCAATTAGCGCACATTGGGCATATTGCATATGTTCAATGGCGGATTCAGGGTAGCCATGTTCGAGTAATTTTTGGCGTGTTTCATCAATGAGTTGGCAAACACGACGATAAAAACTATCCCCTTGAGTGATGGCAGTGCCTTGATGTAATTGGCAAACCATCAGCCAAGTTTGAGCGAAGATCATGTCGATAGTATGGTGCGATGTTGTATTGTTCATGAGCGAAGTACCGCAAACAGCTCTAATTGAATGTCACCTAACGTGCTTGGAACATAGAACGCACACTGCCCAGAAGAGAGCATGGCTTGACCCGCAGGTGTTTCAATATCTAGCGCAAAATATTGATTTTCTAAGCGAAGAGGAACCGCCGTTGGGACATGACTGAGCGGTTTCAATGGAATACCATTGAGTGCCACATTAACGACGTCAGCCACATCATCACTACTACCCGCTTTGCAAAGGAGTGGAAATTGAGCGATTAATAAGTGAGCCGGTAATGATGAGCGAACCGATAAGTAAAAATCGGCTTCTTCACGTAATCGACCGTCATGGAGTTGACCTTTCCAGAATGGACCTTCTTTTACTAATTCAATACTGATAACACGCGAAGGTAAGCTGGCTTCAAGTAGCGTATTTAATAAAGAAAAAAGCGGTGGAAAAACCTGCTCAGGCTGCTCATGTTTGTATAGTGGTATATCTTCCAATTTATGTTCTAAAGAGAAGGTTAATAAGCTCCCTGCTAAACGAGCAAGTTCTCGGTAGAGTAATTCAGGATGACGATGTAATGCAGACCCGAGTTCATTGAGTACGGGTTCAGCGCTGTTTAGTGAGTTCAATAGCCAAAATAATGAGACATCAGCAACCACAAAGTCGGCCATTTTTTCATTACTTTCGCGACGTAGCGCCATTAAACGGCGGCGTTTAGCTACTAATCTATGCATAAACTCCGAGAGTAATGAACGTAATTCAAGGCTACCCTGACAAGCAAGCAAGGGGGGAATAAAACGGTTGTCGAATTCCCACATCCCTTGAGCGTTGCGGATAAGCCGTGCAACCGGACAGGTCATATAGGCTTCATTCTCATCATGGGCAAAACGTAGCGTTGCCACATGACGCAATACGGCAATATCCGTTTCCTCATGTCCGAGCAGATCTTGAACTTTAACCCACTCTTGACTAAATCGACGAGGGCGATCGGTACCCGCTTCAGAGGCTAAGTTGCCACCATTTGCTAGCATTAAAGGTAATGCTAAAACGATGTCTAACGACTGGCGGTCTGCGTAGTCTGCAAGGGATAACACCGGAGGAAGCGCATCAGCTAGAGTGGTATCAATAAGTGTGCCATCATGGAAACGCACAACCATTTTTTGTGCGCTAACGCGAGATAAGGTTAAAGCACTGGCATCAAATTCCGCGCTAATCACCCCCCACGTTGAGGCAATGCCCATTTGAGCAACGACTTCAGCGACATGGCTGTCCCAACGGGCTTGTTGTTGAAATTGTTGAGGGGCCAAAAAGGCCCCGTCTGTCCATAGGGGACGGTAGATTTTCATCCTGAATGACCTTTATGAACCGTTAGGCTTTGGCTTTAGGCATTTGTGAAACTAACGATAAATCAACATCCATACCTTCGACTTGGAAGTGTGGGACGGCATACAGTTTCACGCGGAAGAAGCCAGGGTTATCTTCAATATCTTCGACAACCACTTTTGCATCGCGTAAAGGATGAGAGGCTTGTAAATCATCCCCCGGATCAGTCATTTCAGTCACTAAACCACGCACCCAGTTGTTGAGTTCTAATTCAAGGAGGCGTCTATCTTTGGTGGTACCAATGTTTTCGCGTTGAATAAGCTTCAAGTAATGGGCGATACGAGACAGTAAGAAAATATACGGTAAGCGGGCGTTGATACGGCTGTTTGCAGTTGCGTCAGCGGTGTCATACAGTGCTGGTTTCTGGGCTGAGTTGGCAGAAAAGAAACAGGAGTAATCACGGTTTTTGTAGTAAGACAGCGGGATAAAACCAAGGTTCGCAAACTCAAACTCGCGGGTTTCTGGGATCATCACCTCAGATGGGATTTTGACCTGACTACCTGTTCCTAAATCAAATAAATGAATAGGTAAATCTTTCACTGCGCCACCTGCCTGCGGGCCACGAATTTGCACACACCAGCCATTATTGATAAAGCTTTTTACCATATTGGCAGCAAAGGCAAATGTGGCATTCGTCCACAAATATTTCTCGTGATCTGGCCCTTTTACTTCTTCGACGTAATTGAAGCTACGAACAGGTACAGTATCTGGACCATAAGGTAGGCGACCCAATACACGCGGCATGGTTAAACCAATATAACGGGCATCATCCGAGTCACGGAAGGCTTTCCATTTGATGTATTCAGCACGGTCAAAGTAGTTACCAATATCTTTGATTGCAGCCACTTCTTCCATGGTTTCTTTGCCAAAGAATTTTGGTCCAACAGAGCCAATAAATGGCATATGGGCAGATGCGGAGACTTTAGAGATACTACGTAATAAGGCGATATCTTGAGGGCTGCGATCAAATTCATAGTTAGAAATCATCGCTGCAATAGGCTCACCACCTGGAGTGTCATATTCCGCAATGTAGGTATGGTGGTAAAGGCCACTTTGGATAATTTCCGGGCTATCTTCGAAATCTTGGCGTAGGTCATCTTTGGCGATATCCAGTAGCTCAATTTTGACGTTTTGACGAAAATCAGTGCGATCAACGAGGAATTTTAAACCACGCCAAGTAGATTCAACTTTTTGGAAGTCTTGATGGTGCATCACTTCGTCAAGTTGTTGACTAATTTGCTTATCAAGTTCAGCAATATGATGATCAAGTAAGTTGCGGTCTAAACGTTCCACTTTTTGACCGGATGATTTTAAACGGTCTAAAAAGACTTGAACAGCAACCGTGACCCGTTCATCCGCAGTTGCATCCGCTAGTGCAGCATTATCTTGGAATTCATTAATATCACTGATTGTAGCAACAGGGGTTAAATTAATTTTTTCAAATAAAGAAGCATAAACACCATGATTAGACGCATCATCAAGTACAGTCGTTGCACCTTGGGTTGATTCAGTTTTTACAGACATCAGCATAATCCTTTAGTAATCCAAATTAATCTTTCTTCGGTGCAAGTTGGGCTAGCTCTTCGCGCAGTTCATCACTGAGTGTTGGATCCTTAAGGATATTTTCCAATTCACGGCGAAATGTGGCGTTATCGAGGAGATTAGATTTTAGGTCGCGTAACAGATTACGCATGGCTAACATTGCGCGCAGTTGTGGGATTTGACGAGCCACTTGCTCGGGTTCAAAGTCCGCCATGTTTTTAAACGTTAATGCGATACTTTCTTCACTTCCATCCCCTGCTAAGGTGTTTTTAACCGTTAGATTGACTGACGGTGAGAATTCATTGAGGACGCTGTCAAAGTTATTTTTATTGATATTTACTTTTTCACGTTCAGATAGCGCACGATCATCTTGCCCATGACTATAATCACCAACCGCTAACAGCTTCAGGGGTAACTCGACTTTTTTCTGAGCCCCCCCCGTGTGCAGATCTAATTTAATATTAACCCGCGCTTTAGGGACTTCATTTTGAAAGCTATCTGACATGAGTGAATTTCCTTGAATTTTAACAGGTATATTTCTTGGTTATTGTTAAATGGTTACAATTGAATTTGATATATTTAACTTATGTAGTTATTTTATTTATATCTTCACTAAATGAATAAATCAACTTTTCTTATCAATAAGTGTGAGTGCAAATTAATGTATTTTTTTGAGTTATCTTAGTTTTGTAATTTGAAAAACCAATCATATCAACATCTAATGGCTTTATTTTCTTATTGTTATGATTTTTCTGTGTCAATAAAACCTTTTTGTAACACTTTATTTCAAGTTGTTACAGAGTGATTCATAAGAATATTTACTCGTTTATTGTGTAGGGACCCTGATTTTGAAATAGGAAATTACTTTATGAAAAGGAATTGATGAACCCTATGAAAAATCATCGTTTTTAATGGTCTTTGAAAGAAATGTGTGACATCGGGCATTATTACGACCGCAGTAAAAAAGGGATATTGCAAAACAGCCACGGCCATTTGAATACAAACGCAAAAATTGGGTTGTCATCAATCTAAAAAGCTATTTTGGTGTGAGGATGAAAAGGTAAATACATCAAGCTTGCGGAAAGCTTTAAAAGAAGGATATAAAGAGATTTAATTGATTAGAAAGGATTTTTATTGAGTCAGGTAGACTTCGGCATGGTGTCCCCTGCAGGAATCGAACCTGCAACTAGCCCTTAGGAGGGGCTCGTTATATCCATTTAACTAAGGGGACTTTTGGTGTCAAAATTACGACAGCGAGGGCATTTTACTGTTCAGACCTAATTGAATCAAGTTGTTACGGGCAAATAATCGAATTTATCTGCCATAAATTTTTTTTTGACTGTTTTTTATTCGAAAGTAGGGAGGTTGTCATTTTTAAAATTGAGTGAGGGAGTATTTCTGTTTTGTACTAATTGTTCAATTTTCTTATAATAAGAATATGATTAAATGGCTTATAATTAGTCTTTAAGATAATCAAATAACTCAAAAGGATTAACATAATTCTTTTTTTAGCCTTACTATAAGCAAAATATTTATTACAGTGGAAAGTACCGTAGTAGGACGGTGCAGGGAATGGAGAAATGTTATGAAGTTTCGCATGACGGGTGTTTTTCTGGCAGGGGTGCTGATTGCAGGTTGTGCTAGTAGCATTGACCCAGAAACACATGAGCGTTCAGACCCTTTAGAGGGGTTCAACCGAGCAATGTTTAATTTCAACTATAACGTCCTTGACCCTTATGTCTTGAGGCCTGTAGCGGTTGCTTGGAATGATTATGTCCCGATGCCTGCCCGAAATGGATTAACCAATTTTTTCGTTAACCTTGAAGAGCCTGCAAGTATGTTAAATAGTTTTTTACGTGGTGAAGTGACTCAAGGTTTCAAACATTTTAACCGCTTTTTCCTTAATACCGTCTTTGGTATGGGAGGCTTGATTGATGTTGCATCAATGGCCAATCCTCAGCTAGTTAAAGAAGAACCCAAACGCTTTGGTAATACCTTGGGTTATTACGATGTGGGCTATGGTCCCTATGTGGTGCTACCGGGATATGGTAGTGCAACACCAAGGGAACAAGGTGGTGATTTAGTTGATGATTTATATCCAATGTTAAGCTATCTCACATTCTGGATGTCAGCAGGTAAGTGGGCACTGGAAGGAATTGAAACTCGTGCAAGGTTGTTAGATTCAGATGGATTGCTGAAAAACTCTTCAGATCCGTACTTAATGATGCGAGAAGCCTATTTCCAACGTAATGACTTCTTATCAAGTGGTGGTGCGTTAAAAGCAACAGAAAACCCAAATGCAGCAGCGATTGAAGACCAGCTTGATTCGATAGATTAGTAAATTGAATTGTTTTGGAAGGTTTATCACTCTCTTGCATTAGAACAATACTAGAGAGTGATAAATAGAAAGCTAATCATTGTCTCTTTTTCCTCGTTGGGAGATAGTGTCAATCAGGGCGATTACCCCTAATACACCAATAAAACCTACAGTAAACAGTGTTCCCATAAAACCTCCTAAGTTTTCGTCATTGTTGCCTCTTTTACATGCCTTCACGGCCGTAGCCAATAATAGAATATAGCGTGATTAATATAGTTTGATGAAAAGCCATATATTAGTGGGTGTCATCAGTATAAATTATGCTATTGGGTTGTAGTTGCAAATAAGAACATTCAGAGAATGAATGATAATCTAATGAAATATAAAGCAAATTATCTCAAAAATGAGGTTGTATCTATTTTATAAAGAAATGGTAAAGTGAATTATATGCTTAACATTTAATTTACATATGATGAGGGTTAGGGTCAAGAAAATTTATGTTAAGTTTTGAAAATTAGTGGGATGAGATAGTTGAAGTTGAAAATAGTATCAGGGAGGGAACTCCCTGATACTGAAAATTCAATTAATTAGAATGTATAGTTGAAGTTCACACCATATAACCAAGCGGAACCTTCAGATTTGAAATGATATGCAGGAAGAACACTTTCAGGAATATCTTCACTTAACCGTTCCTTGATATCAACTTTCTTACCGTGCATGTAGGAGATACCGACATCAACAGAAGCATTTTCATTGAATGCATAAGTGGTACCAGCACTTAACCAGTAACGATCTTGGTCAGGTATAGAAATTGAACGGTAATCAGAGCGTACAGGTGTTTGGTCGTAGGCAATACCTGTACGGAATGTCCAGTTTTCATCATAGAAATAAGTGGTACCCAGTGCTAAACGCCATGCATCTTTAAAGTGTTCAGGTTTATGGAATAACTGCTCACCGTCACTTTTTCTGTAGGCGGTTAATTCTTTAAATTCACTCCAGCCAGTATAGGCAACGCTGTAGTGTAGAGCCCACTTAGGTGCAACTTTATGGTAGCCAGAGAATTCCCAGATATCAGGTAAATTAAGGTCTAACTTACCTTTGATTTTTTCACCACCTGTACCATTTAATTGAGTTATTGCTTTTGGTATGTCATTGGAATATTTGCCATCTTCAAACTTAACTTTAACTTTTGAACGGTAACTTAGGCTTAAACGGTTATCATCATTGATTTCATATAAAATACCCGCATTCCAACCATAACCCCAGTCATCGCCTGTTAATTTGGCCATGGTAGTGCTAGCTGGGAATTGAGGTAAACCTAATTTAGGCGCTAAAGTACCTAGATCTCCCGCATGACGGGTAATTTCAGCATCGGCATACACGGCATTCACGCCCAAGCCAAAACTAAAATTATTATTTACACGGTATGCACCACTTAAGTTTAGATTAACTGTTTTTAAGTCTGTCTTACCGCCTATAGGGCCTGCTGCATAATTTTTATTAAAATCAGTGGCTAAACCAAAGTTGGTGGTCATTGACGTACCGACTGCCCATTTGTCATTAACTGGGAATATAAAGTGTGCATTGGGTACAACAGCACTTGGTGCAATGTCATTTGCGGTGGTATTGCTACCGAGAAGTGAACCGCCTTTGCCTTTAATATCAACACTTGGGTCAATATAAACGGCACCAATAGAAAGAGAAGGGCGATCAAACAACATCATGGCAGCAGGGTTTCGACTTCCCTCACTTGCGTTGTCGCCCATCGCACCAGCTCCCGAAAACGCGCGTCCCAGTGCGGATGTAGAATATTCATTAAGCAAAAAACCAGCCGCGCCTGCGTTGGATGATACAATTGCCACTGCTATTGCTAAAGCTGATCTAGAGAACAGGTTTTTCTGGCTCATGACCAAAACCCTCTTATGTTTTATTTTGAATAAAGCGACTTCTATCGCAAGAAGCGCAGAATTGTAGGGTCCCTTGCCGTTATGACAAATCAGACCAGTTACTAGAGTATAGGTCTGACCACCTGATATGTTGCAAGCTTGTTTTGCTATTATTGTGATATTGTTTTCAAAAATGCGACATATTTAACAAAATGGCAACATGAGCGGATAAATTGAGAACAATAAGTATGCGAATACGGGGTAAGATCAAACTTATGTTTAATTATTAGCGATATATTTTGATACACACTAGTTTTTAGCACTTTTTCAGCGTTATGATAGCGACTTAACAGTTTGTTTATTTGGAGAGTAAAATGACTGATGCGATTAACCGTTGTAGCGCGGATGAAACCGCAGCCTGCTGCTGTGTAGATGTGGGAACAGTATTGGATAATAAAGACTGTACTGCGTCGTATCAGCATGTTTTCGCTACACAAGGTGAAGCTGAAACCATGCTGAAAACACTCACAGAAAAAGCAAAATCTGTTGAGTCTGATCCTTGTGTCATAACCCATTCTATTAAGCCTGTAGAGGGTGGTGTTGAGCTGACGGCTGAATTTAGTTTTAGCTGTGAAGCAGAAAGCTTAATTTTTCAGTTAGGCCTTCGTTAATCAAACGTTTGAATTTGCTCTGATTTGCCTTTTATCGCTAAAACGGTGGTCTGATTAACACTCAGTGATAAAAGGCTTCCTTCATCCCCCTCGTTTTCCCTTACTGCAATTTGTTGCATTTTTACTCTAAGTTGCGTACCTGCTCGCATTTTTTATTAATACCCATTGATAATTGTGAATTTTATGTTAACAATCATTACAGGTCAGACCTCTTTATCCGGTTAGTGAGTGAGTTAACTATAATTTTCATTTTTGCTTTAGCAGGAGCGACCATGAATCAACATCTCCACCATGGTGAAAATACAGATAAAACAAATGAAAGGATCGCCATTGTCAGTGGTCTACGCTTGCCTTTTGCAAAGCAATCTACGGCATATGCAGGAATTCCAGCAGTCGATTTAGGTAAAGCGGTAGTTGCTGAGTTATTAGCCCGTAGTGATTTAGACAAAAACCTCATTGAGCAACTGGTATTTGGGCAAGTGGTACAAATGCCAGAAGCGCCTAATATTGCGAGGGAAATTGTTCTCGGAACAGGTATGAGCGTTTCGACGGATGCTTATAGTGTATCTCGAGCGTGTGCAACTAGTTTTCAAGCAATTGTTAATGTTGCACAAAGCATGATGGTAGGTGATATTTCTATCGGTATTGCTGGCGGGGCGGATTCATCTTCTGTGCTTCCTATTGGCGTATCAAAAAAATTGGCAGAGACATTGTTAGCTTTAAGTAAAGCAAAGTCTGTTGGGCAAAAATTATCACTGTTAACGAAATTACGCTTGAAGGATTTAGCGCCTGTCGCACCGGGTGTTGCGGAATACTCTACGGGGCTACGCATGGGGGATACCGCGGAGCAAATGGCGAAAAGTTATCAGATCAGCCGAGCCCAGCAAGATGAACTCGCTCATCGTTCGCATATGTTAGCGGCAAAAGCTTGGGTAAATGGCGTTTTAAATGATGAAGTTATGACTGCCTATATGCCTCCCTTTAAGCAAGCATTTTCCCAAGATAACAATGTGCGTACAAACTCAGTTTTGTCTTCTTATGCGAAATTAAAACCCGCATTTGACCGCAAGCACGGTAGCGTTACTGCAGCAAACAGCACGCCGTTGACGGATGGCGCCGCTGCGGTATTGATGATGACAGAGTCTCGAGCGAAATCACTGGGTTATACACCGCTTGGCTATATTCGAAGTTATGCGTTTTCCGCAATAGACGTATGGGAAGATATGCTATTAGGGCCTTCTTATGCCACTCCACTCGCTTTAAAACGTGCAGGGTTATCGTTGCAAGATCTATCCCTGATTGACATGCATGAGGCCTTTGCTGCGCAAACACTTGCTAATTTACACATGTTTGGTAGCCGTAAATTCGCACAAGAGAAACTGGGAATGGATCACGCCATTGGCGAAGTGGATATGGACAAATTTAATGTCTTAGGCGGTTCTATTGCTTATGGGCACCCATTTGCGGCTACAGGCGCACGAATGGTGACACAAACTTTAAATGAGTTACGTAGACGCGGTGGTGGGTTTGGGTTAACAACAGCTTGTGCTGCGGGTGGTTTAGGTGCAGCAATGATTTTAGAGGTGGAATAATGGCTCAAAATTCTGCTATAGAAGTTACAAGAGAAAAAACACAACAGGCCTTTAGCTTAGAAATTTATGACGAGAATGTGGGGGTTATCTTCATTGATGTCCCCAATGAAAAAGTAAATACACTAAAAGCGGAGTTTGCGGAACAATTTCTGGCGATTTTACAACAAGCGCAGTCTACCTCTGGTTTGAAAGGGCTAGTTATTACCTCAGGAAAAAAAGACAATTTTATTGCAGGCGCTGACATTAGCATGATAGCAGGCTGTGAAAATAAGTCCCAAGCCAGTGAATTGTCAAAAGCAGGTCATGTACTGTTTGATAAAATCGATAACTACCCATTGCCTATTATTGCTGCGATACATGGTGCGTGTTTAGGGGGTGGGCTAGAGCTTGCTTTGGCATGTCATGCGCGGGTTTGCTCCAATGATGATAAAACGAAATTAGGCTTGCCTGAAGTACAATTGGGGCTATTACCTGGCTCCGGGGGAACTCAGCGTTTACCTCGGTTGATTGGTATTCCGCATGCATTGGATTTAATGCTGACAGGCCGCCAGCTAAAAGCTAAACAGGCGCTGAAAATAGGGTTGGTTGATGATGTGGTTCCAGAGCCTATTTTACTCGACGTTGCGGTGAAAATGGTGAAAAAAGGGGGCGTTCAGCGTCCAGCTATCCATTGGCAACAGCGTTTATTAAGCAGCAAATTACTACGTAATAAAGTGTTTGAGAGTGCCAAACAAAAAACACTCAGCAAAACTAAAGGCCATTATCCAGCCCCAGAAAAAATTATTCATGTCGTAAAAACAGGTATGAATAAAGGTTTGCAAGCAGGCTATGCGGAAGAAGCGAAAGCTTTCGGTGAGCTCGTGATGACACCAGAGTCTGCTGCATTACGTAATTTATTTTTTGCGGTTACCGCATTAAAAAATGACACAGGGGCACAAGCAACGCCATTGAAGATTAATCAAGTTGGTGTGCTTGGTGGCGGGTTGATGGGCGGTGGAATTGCTTATGTCACCGCTTTTCAAGGTAAATTACCCGTCCGCATAAAAGATATTTCAGACAAAGGCGTCACACAGGCCTTGCGCTATAGCTGGGATCTACTGACCCAGCGAGTTATCAAGCGGCGGTTATTAGCCCGAGAACGTGCAGCTGTTATGGCTAAGGTATCAGGCACATTAAATTATCAAGGGCTTGAAAATGCGGACATCGTGATTGAAGCGGTATTTGAAGATTTAGCACTGAAACAAAAAATGGTTGCTGAAGTTGAGAAGATGTCGAAACAGCAAGTTATTTTTGCTTCTAATACATCATCTTTACCTATTCACCAAATTGCACAGAAAGCGATTCATCCCGAAAAAGTGATTGGCTTACACTATTTTAGTCCCGTCGATAAAATGCCTTTAGTTGAAGTGATCCCTCATCAACAAACAGATGAAACTACAATTGCGACAGTGGTTGCTTTAGCAAAACGCCAAGGTAAAACAGCGATTGTTGTGGGGGATGATGCAGGTTTCTATGTAAATCGCATTTTAGCGCCATTCTTATGTGAAGCAGCGCAATGCCTTGTTGAAGGTGAATCAATAGAACACATTGATCGTGCTTTAGTTGAATTTGGCTTCCCTGTTGGGCCATTTAATTTGTTGGATGAAGTGGGCATTGATGTAGGAACAAAAATTTTACCGATTTTAGTTGAACGTTTTGGTGAGCGTTTTAAGGCGCCTGATATTCTCGACAAAGTGGTTAAAGATGACCGTAAAGGTAAGAAAAACGGCAAAGGTTTTTATGAATATGGTCATCACACCAATAAGTTGTGGTTTTGGAAAAAAGCCAGTAAACGTCAAGTTGATAAAACCATTTATTCACTAATTGAAGTGGTTCCCAACAATAAACTGACTAAAGCGGATATTGCACAGCGCTGTGTCATGATGATGCTTAACGAAGCTGCCCGCTGCCTTGATGAAAACATTATTAGAAATGCTCGTGATGGGGATGTGGGAGCGGTATTTGGTATCGGTTTTCCGCCCTTCTTTGGTGGTCCGTTTAGGTATATGGATAGCCTAGGGATTGCAAAAACGGTGGAAACTCTGAATAACCTCGCCGTGAAATATGGTGATAAATTCCAGCCTTGTGAATTGCTATGTGACATGGCAGAGAATAATCGAACCTTTTTTTCTACCAAGGTAGAAGGTGGGGTTGATGTAATAAAACCAAGTAATGAACAATAATGGCGCGGTAAGCTAGCCTATTAGCTGTTTGTTGCTTTTTTAATAAAACCAATCAATGCCTGATACCAAACATATTTTTGGTTATCAGGCTCTTTTACGTAAAGCTCGTATGATTAGAATAAATCATTATATTAAATTTAACTGATTGATAATAAATACTAAAATTTAACATGCGACATGGACTGCTAAAAAAAAATACACAAAAATTTACTCAAATCATTTTCTTTGTTGATCATTTCATGCAGAATCACATTTCACCCCAACTGATGGTTACTTTTACAACAATTAGCTTAACAACAAAAGAATAACCTCCTTAATCAGGTAGGTTACTCAGATGGTGGATTATGCAAGTTTATATTATGCGTCACGGTGATGCAGCGATACACGCGCCTAGCGATCCTGAGCGCCCATTGACACAAAAGGGAAAAGACGACTCAGTATTGATGGCTCAATGGCTACAGAATCAAGGTATTAAAATTGATTCGGTGTTAGTGAGCCCCTATTTAAGAGCAGAACAAACTCGGCAAGTTGTGAGCCAGCACCTTGATTTGCCAGCAAAGTCAGAAGTTTTAGGGCAATTAACGCCAGGAGGGAATGCCGCATTTGTGGCTGACCATATTCGGGATGTTGCTGTGCTAGGCGCAAATGCGATATTGGTTGTATCTCATTTGCCACTGGTTGGCTATTTAGTGTCGGAGTTGTGCCCACATAAAGAACCACCGATGTTCACGACATCAACAGTGGCATGTGTTGACATTGATGTGGCTCATCAAAAAAGTCAGTTTGAATGGATGTTGAGCCCATCTCAATTGCTATTTGCTAAATAATACAGAACAACATGAGCGCTTAGCGGCGAGCGCTCTCAGCAGTTTCTATAAGCAGCAATAAGGCTGCATTACCGCCCCATTCTTTAGGTGCTTGGTGAAAAGCAATAATATCAGGATGTTGGGCAAGCCAAAGTGGTGTTTGCTGCTTTAAAACATGTTTACCATGGCCGTGCATAATGCAGGCGCAATAGACATTTTCACGCTTACAGGCCGCAATGAGCGCGCCAATTTCTTGCTTTGCTTCCATTTGTGTTAAGCCATGTAAATCTAAAAACAACTCCGGAGCGTAATCACCGCGGCGAAGTTTTTTTAATTCATAAGGGTTAGCATCGGGCCTTAAATAACGCGTTGGGCCTTCATTTTCAAGTTGAGGTTGAAATTCATCTGAAAAATAAAAGGAGGCGTCAACCTGTTCCTGTATGACTTTTTTATTAGATGGTTGTGTCACTTTGGCGCGGACAGGTGCGTGCAGGACTTGGTCCTGACGGATTTTTTTTGCTCCATTAATGGCTTCTTTGAAAAGACGAATATCTTCATCTTCTAGACCAAATTTTTTCTTCATAATTTTACTAATATGTTTTTGTGATTAATTTTTCTGGTTGGTAGTGTAACTCATTTTTGATGAATGGTCATAATCGTAGATTGTTCGTGCGAAGTAACATATTTATAACCTTTTTACAGGTAAGCATTGACAAAAGGGGACTTGCTAGTCTAATTGTATATACATATCTATACGATTTATTAATGCAATGAATAAAACTGAATTCAACAACAATAGGAAAAACGATGGTATTCAAAACACACTCTCGGGATGTCGTTTGGCGTAATGGCCGTATTGCCACTATGGACCCAGTACTATCAGCTCCTTATGGACTGATTAATCACCATGATTTAGTTGTTCGTGATAATAAAATAGTTGCAATTGTTCCTACTCAAAATATTGAATTGAATGACTGCGAACTTATTGATGTTGAAGGTAAATTAATAACCCCTGGATTAATCGATTGCCATACACATTTAGTTTTTGGCGGTGACCGAGCTTCTGAATGGGAACAGCGAATGAATGGGGTTTCTTATGAAACTATTAGTGCGCAAGGTGGCGGAATTAATTCGACTGTACGTGAAACCCGCAAAATGAGCGAGAACGAATTATTTGAGCGGGCAAAGCCAAGGCTCGAAGCATTAATTCAAGAAGGTGTCACAAGTATTGAAATGAAATCAGGCTATGGGCTCGACTATGAAAATGAAGAGAAACAATTATTAGTCGCAAAGCAGTTATCTGCACAATATCCTATTTCAGTCAGTTCAACATTGCTTTCTGCTCACACCGTCCCCGCTGAATATAAAGATAAACCTGATGAATATATTGATTTGATTTGCCAAAAAATCATGCCTGAATTATGGGAAAAAGGCTTGTTTGAGGCAGTAGATGTCTTCTGTGAAAGTGTGGGGTTTTCCCTCGCTCAAAGTGAAAAGTTATTTTCAGCGGCTCAGAAATTAGGGATCCCAGTAAAAGGGCATGTGGAGCAGTTATCAAACTTAGGTGGGAGCGAACTGGTTGCCCGCTACAAAGGTTTGTCGGTTGACCATATTGAATATTTGGACCTAGAAGGGATTAAAGCACTTAAAGCGAGCGGAACCGTAGCCGTCTTATTACCGGGGGCATTTTATTTTTTACGGGAAACCAAACTACCACCAATTGAGCTGTTACGGGAACATGACGTTCCTATGGCGGTTTCAACAGATTTTAACCCAGGAACCAGTCCTTTTGCCTCATTGCGTATTATTATGAATATGGCGGCCGTATTATTTAAACTGACACCTGAAGAGATATGGGCTGGGGTGACACGTAACGCGGCTAAAGCGTTAGGCCGTGAAAATAGCCATGGACAATTGAAAGCGGGCTTTATTGCGGATTTTGTTGTGTGGAATGCGCAAGAGCCCGTAGAAATGATTTATGAACAAGGGAGTAACCCACTGTTCATCAGAGTACATGAAGGCAAAATTACCCATCGTAATGGGTGAAATGGGTGAGTCGCTGTTTTAACTATAACAATAATGAATAGCGGTGAATGAGGTTGTTTGCCGCTTTTGACCCTAAAAGTTTGCTGTTTTTTGTTTGTTTTTATTAAAATTGCATCATTTAATTATGTTAATGCTTAATAATTAAGCATGATGTTTTTATTCGCGACTGTCAGGATAAAAAATGTCCGATAGCACTAAGGTCGTGTTGTATGCTATTCAACGAATAGCATATTAATACTTAAGATTTTAATCATTAAATTGGAAATGACTGTGACAGCCGATAAAAAGGATAAACAAGGGGCACCGCTCCCGCTATATTTGCAAGTAAAACAATCAATAATTGAAAAGATCCACACCGCAGAATGGCAAGCAAATGACCGTATTCCATCCGAGTCTGAGCTCGTGACACAGTTTCAATGTAGTCGAATGACGGCTAACCGGGCACTACGTGAATTAACCGCTGAAGGGTTATTGGTTCGCTTGCAAGGTGTGGGAACCTTTGTGGCTGAGCCAAAAGGGCAATCTGCACTATTTGAAATACACAGTATTGAAGCGGAAATACTGGCAAGAAACCACAAATACAGCTGTAGGATAATTAAGCTCGAAGAAATTCAAGCGTCACCTGCGCTCGCAAATGAGTTAAATATCAGCCCAGATACCATGGTGTTTCATTCGATTATTGTCCATTTAGAGAATGATGTTCCTGTTCAAATTGAAGACAGATATGTCAATGCGTTAGCGGCTCCGGATTACTTACAGCAAAATTTTTTATCGATTACACCACATGATTATTTGTCTCAAGTTGCTCCTTTAACACAAGGGGAGCATATTGTGGAGGCCGTGGAGGCAGATGAACGTTCCGCGAGGTTATTGCAAATTAATACAGGTGCATCTTGCTTGTTAATTACAAGACGTACTTGGTCTCAGTCCTTTACGGTGACAAGTACAAAATTATTGTTCCCGGGTCATCGATATAAGCTGAAAGGCAGTTTCACGTCATAAGTTTTTTTCACCACGTCAAAGTATGGGCGGAACGATATAAAGCATATTTTCCGCTTATCATCTCGAGTGCATGCCTTCTTTACCTATTTTGTGTGAATTTATTGTAAATTAAATGTGATCTAGCATGCAGATTTAGAATAAAGAAAATACAGCAAAATATCAGGTGATTTATTTATTCCATTGTTTTATTTGATTAAAAATATTTTTATATCATATTTTTTTAATCTTTATGTTAAAAGATTAATTGATCGTACATGTATATACAACTATATCTATAGGAACAAGAAAGGTAGCTAATGGACAGATAAAAGAGGGTATACAAGTGACAGCATTGAATAATAAATATCGAAATATCGAAATTAGGGCACCGAGAGGGAATACATTAAATGCCAAAAGTTGGCTGACAGAAGCGCCACTACGCATGTTAATGAATAACCTTGACCCGGATGTTGCAGAAAACCCTCATGAATTAGTGGTATATGGCGGTATTGGGCGTGCAGCACGTAATTGGCAATGCTATGACCAAATTGTCGAGTCCCTGAAGCAGCTTGAGAGCGATGAAACACTACTGGTTCAGTCAGGTAAGCCTGTCGGTGTTTTCAAAACCCATGAAAATGCGCCACGTGTTTTAATCGCCAATTCAAATCTCGTACCACATTGGGCAAACTGGGAGCATTTCAATGAATTGGATGCGAAAGGCCTTGCCATGTATGGGCAAATGACCGCAGGTAGCTGGATCTATATCGGCAGCCAAGGCATTGTTCAAGGAACGTATGAAACCTTTGTGGAAGCCGCTCGCCAGCACTTTAACGGTGATTTAACTGGGCGTTGGGTCTTAACTGCAGGGCTTGGTGGAATGGGGGGAGCCCAACCTCTTGCTGCCACACTGGCGGGGGCCTGCTCATTGAACATTGAGTGCCAACAAAGCCGTATCGATTTCCGTTTAAGAACTCACTATGTGGATGAACAAGCGACTGACCTTGATGATGCGTTAGCGCGTCTGAAAAAATACACATCGGAAGGAAAAGCCATTTCTATTGCACTATGCGCCAATGCCGCTGAAATTCTTCCTGAGCTTGTCAAACGTGGGGTGAAACCGGATATGGTGACCGATCAGACAAGTGCTCATGACCCTTTGAATGGTTACTTACCCATTGGTATGAGCTGGGAAGAGTACCGTGAACGCAGTGTTCAAGACCCGCAAGCCACTGCATTGGCTGCAAAAAAATCTATGGCTGAACATGTTAAAGCGATGCTGGCATTTAAACAGCAAGGCATTCCCACCTTTGATTATGGAAACAATATCCGCCAAATGGCACTGGAAATGGGCATAGAAAATGCGTTTGATTTCCCCGGTTTTGTACCTGCTTATATCCGCCCGCTATTTTGTCGCGGTGTTGGTCCATTCCGCTGGGTTGCGTTATCAGGAGATCCTGAAGATATCTATAAAACAGATGCGAAAGTGAAAGAGCTGCTGCCGGATGATAAGCACTTGCATCGCTGGTTGGATATGGCTCGTGAACGTATTAGTTTCCAAGGTTTGCCAGCGCGTATTTGCTGGGTTGGCCTTGGGGATCGCGCTAAATTAGGTTTGGCATTCAATGAGATGGTAAGAAGCGGTGAGGTTTCAGCGCCGATTGTTATCGGCCGTGATCACCTAGATTCAGGTTCAGTGGCCAGCCCAAATCGTGAAACGGAATCAATGAAAGATGGTTCTGATGCAGTTTCAGACTGGCCATTACTCAATGCGTTATTAAACACAGCCAGTGGGGCGACGTGGGTATCTTTACATCACGGTGGTGGCGTAGGTATGGGCTTCTCTCAGCATTCTGGAGTGGTAATTGTGTGTGATGGAACGGATGAAGCAGCAGAGCGCATTGCCCGAGTACTGCACAATGACCCTGCAACTGGTGTCATGCGCCATGCCGATGCAGGCTATGACATAGCTATCGCATGTGCGCAGGAAAAAAATCTTAATTTACCGATGATTAAAACACGTTAAGGAGTGCCATTAATGACTAAGTTAACTATTCACCCAGGAAAAATGACACTCGAAGACCTGCGTATTGTTTTCCAACAATCGGTAACAGTGGCATTAGATAAACGCGCTCACGGTGCTATCGAGAAAAGTGTTGCGACGGTCAATAAAATTATTGAAGAAGATAGAACCGCTTATGGTATCAATACCGGCTTTGGTTTACTTGCTAATACGCGTATTGCGACTAAAGATTTGCAATCATTACAACGATCTATTGTGATGTCTCACGCTGCTGGTGTGGGTGAACCGTTAGATGATGACCTCGTGCGCTTAATCATGGTACTCAAAATTAATAGCTTAGCTCGTGGTTTTTCAGGGATCCGCCTTGAAGTTATTAATGCCTTGATCGCATTAGTGAATGCGCAAGTTTATCCATTTATTCCTGCGAAGGGGTCAGTGGGGGCTTCTGGCGACTTAGCACCATTGGCTCATATGAGTTTAATTCTGTTAGGCGAAGGAAAGGCGCGTTATGAAGGCAAATGGATTTCAGCGAAAAAAGCGTTAGAAAAAGCGGGGTTAGCACCTCTAAAATTGGAAGCCAAAGAAGGTTTAGCCTTATTAAACGGCACGCAAACATCGACGGCTTTCGCGTTGAAAGGGTTATTTGAGGCAGAAAAATTGCTGCTATCTGGCATTGTTTGTGGTGCGCTGAGTGTTGAAGCCACACTGGGCTCTCGCAAACCCTTCGATGCTCGAGTTCAAGAGGTTCGAGGACAAAAAGGGCAAATTGATGTTGCGGCGATGTTCCGTGATGTTTTATCACCGACCAGTGAATTGGCGAAGTCCCATGAAAACTGTGTGAAAGTGCAAGACCCCTATTCATTACGTTGTCAGCCGCAAGTGATGGGCGCTTGTTTAACCCAAATTCGCCAAGCTGCTGAAGTGATATTAATTGAATCGAATGCTGTGTCGGATAACCCGTTAGTCTTTACCGATAATGGCGATATTATTTCAGGCGGTAACTTCCATGCAGAACCTGTTGCTATGGCAGCCGATAATATTGCGCTGGCATTAGCAGAAATCGGTGCGTTATCCGAACGTCGCATTGCATTACTGATGGATACCCATATGTCACAGTTGCCACCTTTCTTAGTGAATAACGGAGGGGTTAACTCAGGATTTATGATAGCTCAAGTCACTGCGGCTGCATTAGCGAGTGAAAACAAAGCATTAGCCCACCCTTCGAGTGTTGATAGCCTGCCGACATCAGCCAACCAAGAAGACCACGTATCGATGGCGCCTGCGGCGGGGCGTCGTTTATGGGAAATGGCAAAAAATGTCACGGGTATTTTAGCTATTGAATGGCTTTCAGCGTGTCAGGGAATGGATTTCCGTGAAGGTTTGAAGTCGAGTGAAACCTTGGAGAAGGCACGTAAAACACTGCGTGACCAAGTGGCTTACTATGATAAAGACCGTTATTTTGCCCCTGATATTGAAGCGGCAATTAATTTAATTAACCAATATAAACTGTCTGCGCTGTTCAAGGCTGGCGCTGTTTTCCCTAACTAGTTTATCAAGCAAATAAAAGGTGGTCGGCAATGTACTGGCCACCTGAAGTATTTATCTGCACGACAATAAAATAATACGAAGGATAAATCATGCAAAGCACATCACAACTTGCGCGAGGGCTTTCTGCGCGTCACATTCGATTTATGGCTTTAGGTTCTGCGATTGGTACAGGTTTATTTTATGGTTCAGCTAAAGCAATAGAAACCGCTGGGCCTGCGGTATTACTCGCTTATATTATCGGCGGTGCCGCTGTATTTATGGTCATGAGAGCACTGGGTGAAATGGCCGTCCACCGGCCACTTGCGGGATCGTTCTCACAGTACGCTAGCCATTATTTAGGGGCTAGAGCCGGTTTTTTTGCGGGTTGGACTTATGTTTTTGAAATGCTCATTGTTTGCTTGGCGGACGTGACAGCATTTGGTGTGTATATGAAACTGTGGTTTCCTGAGGTTGCGCAGTGGATCTGGGTATTGAGCATTATTTTCTTTATTGGTGCAATAAACTTATGCCATGTGAAAACTTTCGGCGAAATGGAATTTTGGCTGTCAATCATTAAAGTTATCGCGATTATTGCGATGATTGTTGGTGGTGCCGCTATTATGATGTTTGGTTTTGGCCAAGCGGCTGATCATGCGGTTGGGGTATCAAACTTATTTATTCACGATGGGTTTATGCCAAATGGTATTGGTGGGGTGATTGCGTCCTTTGCCGTGGTGATGTTTGCGTTCGGGGGAATTGAAGTTATTGGCATTACAGCGAGTGAAGCGAAAAACCCTGAAACCACGATTCCAAGAGCGATTAATGCCGTGCCAATTCGTATCTTACTGTTTTATGTCCTGACTTTATTTGTCTTGATGTGCATTTACCCATGGAACCAAATTGGGCAGCAAGGTAGCCCGTTTGTGCAAATTTTCGATAGTTTAGGTATTCAATCTGCAGCGAATATCTTAAATATTGTGGTGATCACTGCGGCAATTTCGGCAATTAACAGCGATATCTTTGGTGCTGGGCGTATGATGTATGGCATGGCACATGAAGGACAAGCACCGAAAGCCTTTACTAAGCTGACAAAAAATGGTGTGCCTTGGATGACGGTATTAGTGATGGTCGCGGTATTGCTGGTGGGTGTGGTATTGAACTATGTCATCCCTGATGATGTGTTTGTGGTGATTGCGTCAATTGCGACGTTTGCAACGATTTGGGTATGGTTGATGATCTTACTGTCGCAGTTTGCAATGCGCAAAAAAATGTCGCCAGAAGAAATTAGCCAATTAAAATTTCCTGTACCTATGTGGCCTGTTGCTCCTATTTTAGCCATCGCATTTATGGTATTTGTTTTTGGTGTTTTGGGATATTTTGAATCGACACGAATTGCATTATATGTCGGCGTTGTTTGGTTAGTATTACTGACTATCGCCTATGCACTTTGGGTAAAAAAGCCAGCGAAAGAGGCGGAAGTGGTACTGCAAAACGAAAGTTAGTATCGTGACTTCTTTACTGAACTGGTTATTTTTCTTCACGCCCTTTAGCTAAAATAAAGGGCGTTTTTACGACCAAATATGCTTCAATAAGCGCGATAACCAGATTTCCTCAGCAAATTTTATTACATTAATCTGCTGATTTGTCTTTCACTTCGTGGCAAACTTTAGCTATTCATATATTCCCTTTCAAAATACAGGCTGGAGAACCCCTTCTTGGAAAAGATTTTCGTTGATGAAGCCGTTGCAGAACTTCATACCATTCAAGATATTTTACGTTGGACAATGAGCCGCTTTAATGCTGCCAATGTGTACTATGGTCACGGTACAGATAACCCATGGGATGAGGCGCTACAATTGGTGTTACCAACACTTTACTTGCCTCTAGACCTGCCCGATGAACTATTAACATCCCGCTTAACGCCAACAGAACGCCACCGCATTATTGAGCGTGTCTTGCGACGTATTAATGATCGTATTCCGGTTGCATATCTGACTAATCGCTCATGGTTCTGTGGCCATGAATTTTATGTTGATGAACGAGTGCTTATCCCTCGCTCGCCAATTGGTGAATTAATCAATAATCACTTTGTTGGCTTAGTGGCGGATGAACCTCAAACTATTCTTGATTTATGTACCGGAAGTGGTTGTATTGCGATTGCTTGTGCTTATGAATTCCCTGATGCAGAAGTCGATGCGGTTGATATTTCAAGTGATGTGCTAAGCGTTGCTGAGCAAAATATTGCTAATCATGGTTTAGATCACCGGGTGATACCGATTCGCTCTGACTTATTCCGTGATATGCCAGAGGTCAAATATGACCTGATCGTGACAAATCCACCGTATGTTGATGCGGAAGATATGGACGATTTACCAGAAGAGTTTCGTGTCGAACCTGAATTAGCACTTGCTGCCGGAAGTGATGGTTTGAAACTGGTGCGTCGTATTTTAGCGAATGCACCGCGTTTTCTGACGGAAGAAGGGGTGTTAGTGTGCGAAGTGGGTAACAGCATGGTTCATCTGATTGAACAATATCCTGAAATTCCATTTATTTGGCTGGACTTCGAATACGGCGGTGATGGTGTGTTTATGTTAACTCGTGAACAACTTGTTGAGCATCACGCACATTTTGAGCTTTATATCGATTAATCAACAGTTGCGTGATGTTCTAAGATCATGTAATCAATAATAACGACACAACGATATAATAATTAACAACCAAAATTCTTGATAAAACAAGAATGGCTTAGAATAGGAAACTCCGATGGCAGGAAATTCAATTGGGCAACTGTTTCGTGTGACCACATTTGGCGAGTCACATGGCATTGCATTAGGTTGCATCGTCGATGGGGTTCCCCCAGGTTTAGCATTGACAGAAGCCGATTTACAAAAAGATTTAGACCGTCGTCGCCCGGGAACATCACGTTATACGACTGCGCGCCGTGAACCTGATCAAGTGAAGATTTTATCGGGTGTCTTTAATGGTGTGACAACCGGAACTAGCATTGGCTTACTCATTGAAAACACTGACCAACGTTCGCAAGATTATGGTGCAATCAAAGACGTGTTTAGGCCCGGCCATGCAGATTACACATATGAACAAAAGTATGGTCAGCGTGATTATCGTGGTGGTGGTCGCTCATCAGCACGTGAAACGGCAATGCGTGTTGCAGCAGGTGCGATTGCGAAAAAGTATTTACAAGAAAAGCTTGGCGTGCAAATTCATGGATGCTTAACACAAATGGGATCAGTCGCATGTGAAATTAAAGACTGGTCAATTGTCGAAGAAAATCCATTCTTTTGTCCAGATCCTAGCAAATTAGAGGCTCTTGATGAGTTATTGCGCGGTTTAAAGAAAGAAGGTGATTCGATTGGCGCTAAAATTACCGTTATTGCAGAGCATGTGCCTGCGGGCTTAGGTGAGCCGGTATTTGACCGTTTAGATGCCGATCTCGCTCACGCGTTGATGAGTATTAACGCGGTGAAAGGTGTGGAAATTGGTGATGGCTTCGGTGTTATTGCGCTCAAAGGCAGTGAAAACCGTGATGAAATTACCCGTAATGGTTTCACATCAAACCATGCAGGCGGTATCTTAGGCGGTATTAGCAGCAGCCAGCCTATTATTGCGCATATTGCGTTAAAACCGACATCCAGTATTACCGTTTCAGGTAAAACACTCAACCGTGATGGCGAAGAAGTTGAAATGATCACCAAAGGGCGTCATGACCCTTGTGTGGGAATTCGTGCAGTGCCGATAGCAGAAGCAATGATGGCGATTGTTCTAATGGACCACTATTTACGTCATCGTGGTCAGTGCTCGGATGTAACGCCAGCAATGAAACCGTTTGAATAATCGGTTTTACTGTGTTTTATGTAGTGACAACGGAGCGGCCTAGTAGGTCGCTTTGTTGATGATGAAGGTTCGGATGAAGCCTCCTAAAAATACCTCATCTAGGTTGTGATATTACCAAAGCTGTTTGGCGATATATTCACATCAACATCATGATATTTCTTCTCTTTGGATAGTAAAATGGATTGGCTAACAGCCGTTGCTCCTGAAGTTTACGCTTTACTCTTCTTTGTTGCGCTATTTGCAGGGTTTATTGACTCCATCGCGGGTGGTGGTGGGCTATTAACGATCCCAGCTCTGTTATCCGTGGGAATCACACCAGTTGAAGCGTTAGCAACCAATAAATTGCAAGCTGTTGGCGGTTCGTTTTCTTCAACACTCTATTTTGTCAGGCGCAAAGCCATAGATTTACGAGAACAATTGTTTCCGTTCATTATGACCATGATTGGTGCCATGTTGGGTGCGATTGTCATTCAAATGATTGATACCGCGTTCTTAAAACAACTGTTGCCTATCTTGGTGATTTGTGTCGGTTTATACTTTTTATTAACGCCATCAATCGGTGTGCAAGACCGCCAACAACGTATCAGCATGCCATTTTTCGGGGTGGCAATTGGGATGACACTGGGTTTTTATGATGGTGCATTTGGCCCCGGAACCGGTTCATTTTTGGCGTTAGGCTATGTTCTGCTGCTCGGCTATAATCTTGCTAAAGCCACCGCCCACGCGAAGTTACTTAATTTTGCCTCTAATTTTGGCTCTTTAGTATTCTTTATTATCGGGGGGCATGTTCTTTGGGCCTTAGGTTTTGTTATGCTAATCGGCCAAATGGTTGGCGCTCGTTTAGGTGCGCGTTTGGTCTTAACCAAAGGACAAAAACTGATCAGGCCAATGATCGTGGTGATTTCGTTACTGATGAGTATTAAGTTACTCCATGATAGCCATGGTGACGTGATTAAAGCTTGGTTTCTCTCATTATTTTAAGATGATTTAAATTATTCATGAGTACACATAATTATCAGGATCTAATCAATATCTTTGATGAATGTTTTGGTGTGACATATAACACCAGGCTGGTAAAAGGGGATGATGAACCCATTTATTTACCTGCTGATGAGGCTGTGCCTTATCACCGTATCGTATTTGCACACGGTTTTTTCACCAGTGCGCTGCATGAAATCTCACATTGGTGCATCGCAGGGGAAGCAAGGCGCCAGCGAGTCGATTACGGCTATTGGTATTGCCCAGACGGTCGAGATGAAAAAACACAGTGTGAGTTTGAAGTGGTAGAGATTAAACCTCAAGCGCTAGATTGGCTGTTTTGTGTTGCTGTTGGCATTCCATTTAATGTCAGTTGTGACAACTTAGAAGGGGATTTTGAGCCTGACCGCATTGCGTTTATGCGCAAAGTTCATGCGCAAGTGATGCTTTATTTAGAAAATGGTATCCCTGAACGCCCATTACGCTTTATTAATGCGTTACAATTGTTTTACAATACGCCACCTCTTTGTGCAGAAGCTTTTCCTTATCCGGAAGATATTTTTGCCTAATGAACACACATTTAAGTAAGGATTAAGCATGCTTGCGGATTTAGAAACACGCATACTAACGAAGATTGATGATATGGTTGAGCACGCGAGTGATGATGAACTCTTCGCTGGCGGCTATTTGCGTGGTCACTTAACCCTTGCTGTGGCTGAGCTGGAAGAAGAAAACGAAACTAGCTCTGAAGCATTATATCAACGTGTCGAAGTCAGTATTCAAAATGCCATCAAAGCTGGCGAATTGACACCACCAGACCAAGTACTGGTATTAGATATGTGGAAAAACTTATTAAATAACGCAATTTAATTTGTAATGTTATACATTGAAAGCGGGGAAACCCGCTTTTTTGTTAGCTAAATTTTGTTGTGAGTAAAAATTATGGCGAATATTCGTTTAGCAACCCCCTTCGATGCCAAACATCTTCCTGCCGTGGAAATTTCTGCAGGGCAGACATTCACGAGTATCGAAAAATATCAATGGCTTGCCGAAGGTGATGGGCAAACAGAGCAAGACCACCTCGATTTTATTTCCGAGCAATTAGAATGGGTTGCGGTGAATGATTGCGATGAACCAATTGGTTTTATCAATGCTGAAGATCATCATACTAGCCTACATATTTGTGAGGTTTCTGTCTGCCAGCAATGGCAAGGGCAGGGTTGGGGTAAAAAGCTGATTAAGCAGGTTCTTGATGCCGCTTTGGCACGGAATATCACAGTAGTGACATTGACTACTTGCCGTGATGTGCCTTGGAATGCACCTTATTACCAACGCTTAGGTTTTAAAATTCTTGAAATTAATGAGCTAACCACCGAGTTACAGGCTATTTTACAGTCTGAAGTTGAGGCGGGGTTTACCGCTGAAGACCGTTGTGCAATGGCTATCTCATTAACATAAGGTATTAATAAGGGAGTTTAATAGGGCGACCTAATAATAATTTCCTTACCCAAAAACGGTTTGGGTTCAATTCTGCAAGGGTTTCATCGTCGAGCGGGAGTATTTGCCCAAAAATTTGAGCAGCCAGCAATTCCGCACAAAGGGGGGCAGTGGATAACCCTCTTGACCCTAATGCCCCAAAAATAAATAAATTTGGGTACACAGGCGCTAGTGCAATAGGCTGCTCTTTGGCAATTTTGCTGGGTAAATCATGGTAATGCGCCAGATGTTGTTCAAAATCAGGCACATTGCCTAATAAGGGAAAGTGGTCGCGAATAACACAACGAATACCTTGGCGTGAATGTTGTTGCGAGATGTCGATATCCCTAGGCCAAGTTACATCAGGTAGGTTATCAATCAGTTTTTGGCGGTTTCCTTGTTGCTCTTCCTCGCTATAATCTAAATCGAGTCGCTCACGTTGGTAGCTAGCACCTAAGCAATGTTGTGTACCGGAGGCATCGGCAGGGGTTAAATATCCTTCAAAACACAGAACATTTTTCAGTTGTTGTAGGGTGTGATTGGTAGGAATGTGGCTCACTTGCCCACGCACAGGTGAGATAGGTAAATTGATGGTTTGAGCAAATTGGCGCAGTTTGTGCCCATTGGCAATAATGACAGTTGAGTGAACACGTGTTAGCTCTTTTTGCGGCGCTGTTTCAATCAATAATTGCCAATCTTGTTCAGTTTGTTTTAATTCCACCACATTATGTTCAAAACAGAAGGTAACGCCTTTCTGCTGTAAATATTGCTGCAAACTCTCACAAAATTGGGCAGGGCAAAGCCATCCTCCAGACGCATAATGAATGCCATCATGGTTGACATCAACGCCACAAATATCACTCAGTTGTCGACGTTTTTTACCAATAGCAAAATCGTCAGGCCACTCGGTTTCTAACATTCCCGCTATTTTACGAGCCACTTTGTCGTTATAGGCTAATTGGCTGACACCGCACCATTGCCCTTCAAATGCGATCCCCTGTTTCGCCAATTGATGGTAAAAACGAGAAGCAAAAGGGAAAGCGCTGACAAAAAAGCGCTCAAGTGGATCGTTATTGCCTGTGAGTAAGGGGTAAATAGCCCCTTGGCGATTGCCTGAAGCATTTTGTGCAACTTGGGCATCTTGGCAGTATAAAGTGACTTTAGCACCGCGCTTATGAAGAGCGTAGGCTGCCGTTAAACTGGCGAGCCCACCGCCAATGATGGCAACATCCGTTGGGTTGTCTGCTTTTCGTCTTGCGAACCAAGGGGTTGGGATATCAATTTCTTTTTCAGCTAATACTCCAGTTAACATTTCTCGCTTGTTACCAAAGCCTTTGACTTTTTTAAGGGTAAAACCCGCTTGTTGCAGGCCTCTCTTGACCGCACCTGCCACGGTAAATGTCGCAAAAGTCCCATTAAGGCGAGCTAATGTTGCCATGTTAGTGAACAGCTGTTCACTCCACATTTCGGGATTCTTTGATGGTGCGAAACCATCTAAAAACCAAGCATCTATCTTATTGTTTAAGTTGTTTTTTAGTAAAGATATTTGCTCATTAACATCGCCAAACCATAAATCTAATATGATATGGCCATTTTCTAAAATGACCCGCTGATTACCCGGTAAGGCTTGCGGCCAACTTTCACAAAGGATTTGCGATAAGCCAGCAAGTTCAGGCCAGCAGCGATGTGCAGCGATTAAATCTGTTTTTGTTAAAGGGTATTTTTCGAAACTGATGAAATGTAATTGCTGTAATCTTGCGTTTGGGTTTTCGGCTTTAAACTGATTAAAAGATTGCCACAATGCTAAAAAATTCAACCCCGTACCAAACCCTGTTTCGGCAATCACACAGGTTGTAAAAGGGTGCGTCGCAAAGCGGTCAGGAAAATGATTTCCTTGCAAAAACACATGGCGAGCTTCTTCTAAGCCATTTTGGTTAGAAAAATAGATATCTGCAAACTGTTCAGACATAGGAGTGCCTTCGTCATTCCAGCTCAGGCGTGCGGTTTGTACAGCGTTCTTTTTCACGATAAGCCTACATTGTTTATATCATTCCTAAATTTTACCGCTGATATCGGTGTAAGGCTACCGTCATAAAAAAGTCTTATTCGCGTCACAAAGAAAAAAATACAAATATTTACCCTGATCGGACTTGTTCAGCGTACAAGTGTAAGCTAAAGTGACAACCTGTAATCCCGCAATCATATAATTATAGTCATGAGGTAACGAATGAAGCGTGCAGTCATCACTGGTCTAGGTATTGTTTCCAGCCTTGGTAATAACCAGAAAGAAGTACTGGCTTCTCTGAAGGAAGGTCGTTCCGGGATCACTTTCTCAGAAGAATTCAAAGAGGCAGGGCTACGTAGCCATGTCTGGGGTAATGTCAAAAATTTAGACCCGAAAGACTTAATCGACCGTAAAATTTTCCGTTTTATGAGTGATTGCTCCGCCTATGCTTATTTATCAATGGAACAAGCGATTGCGGATTCAGGTTTAACAGAAGAACAAGTTTCAAATTTACGTACAGGTATCGTTGTTGGTTCCGGTGGTGGTTCTCCACGTAATCAAGTTGCGGGTTCTGACGGTATGCGTGCTAAAGGTTTACGTGGTGTAGGCCCATATATGGTGACTCGTGCAATGGCATCGGGTATTTCTGCTTGTTTAGCAACACCGTTTAAAATCAAAGGTGTAAACTACTCAATTAGTTCTGCTTGTTCAACATCAGCGCACTGCATCGGCCATGCCGTTGAATTGATCCAATTAGGCAAACAGGATGTGGTTTTTGCGGGTGGTGGTGAAGAACTGAGCTGGGAAATGACCTGTGAGTTTGATGCGATGGGCGCATTGTCCACAAAGTATAATGAAACGCCAGACAAAGCATCAAGAACTTACGATAAAGACCGTGATGGTTTCGTTATCGCAGGTGGTGGCGGTATCGTCGTCGTTGAAGAGTTAGAGCATGCGTTAGCACGTGGTGCGCATATCTATGCTGAAATCGTTGGCTATGGTGCTACATCTGACGGTGCAGACATGGTTGCGCCATCAGGAGAAGGTGCTGTGCGCTGTATGCAAATGGCAATGCAAGGTGTCGATAAAATTGATTATATCAATACACACGGTACATCAACGCCAGTGGGTGACACCAAAGAGTTAGAAGCTATCCAGGAAGTGTTTGGTGCTAACTCTCCTGCAATTTCTGCAACGAAAGCGATGAGCGGTCACTCATTAGGTGCTGCGGGTGTCCACGAAGCAATTTACAGCTTGCTGATGTTAGAACACAGCTTTATTGCACCAAGCATTAACGTCGAAAATCTAGATGAGAAAGCAGCGGGCCTGAATATCGTGACTAAACCAACGGAGCAAGCGCTGGAAACAGTCATGTCTAACAGTTTCGGTTTCGGTGGAACTAACGCCACATTAGTGATGAGCAAATACAAAGCATAATTTGTATCAGATTAACTAATTGAATAAACGAGAACTTCGGTTCTCGTTTTTTTATGTGAAAGTAATTGATCATTTCATCGTTGTTTTATTAAATAATTAATATGTTTAATATGGGAGTATATATCAAATAAATAAAGTTAATTGATATAGGAATAAGTTATGGGTATTAAAACTCTCATTTATAAACTCAACAATAGTTCTAGCAAGATGCTTGAAGTCTATAAGAAAAATCCATCCGAAGCCAATAAGAAAAATTTACTTAGCATGGTAATTTCTAAAATAAATAATACATACAGTCAGTATGGGTGGGATATTGAATCGGAAAATAAAGAGAAAATTACAAAGCAAATTAATATTATAAATAGCTTTATAAGTATTAATACAGAAAAATCAAATACCAAAGAGTTGAGAAGTAGTCCCCTTATACAAATTAAATCAGAACATAAATTAGATAGGCTTGCAGCATACTATGATTATTCAAATAAAATAATAACTGCTGAGGATATGTCAAAACTTTTACTTAATAGTACCTATGATGGAACTATTCATATTAGTAGTGCAAATATTGATTTTTCAGGTTCAAATCTATCGAACACAGTTGTGGATACAAGCAACAACATGCCTTTGCTAAGAGCGAATTTTTCTGATGCAATAGCTGAAAATACACAGATTAAAATCCCAGTTAAGGTAGATGTTGATTACAATTTTACCAATGCTAATTTAAAGGGTGCTAAAATAACTCTAGATATTGATTATGATAATTTGAGTGATACTGTTATGAATAGCCTATTTGGTAGTGATAGCACCAATTATAAAAGTGTTTTTAGTTCAATATCGACAATTGACAATAAATATCTTGGGATTAAACAAGCAGCATTTAAGATGCTTGCGAAAGCATATGCTGGAAGAAAGGATTATTTTGAAAAAAACAGAGTGATTAAACAATATTTTTTGGAGCAATATCGTGACATTAATATGGTACTAGAAGAGAAGCAATATACTGGTAACCACGCTGTTTAACTAAATTAACTAATCTCCATCACCTCCCCCTGAATCGGATGATGAACAATCAGAACTTGAGTTATCATTAGAACAATAATGGCTACTTGAGCGGTGGTTATCATCACTGGATGCGCTGTCATAATAAGGGGGCGTGTAGCTTGAACTCGAATTATTTGAATTCACTCGATATGCAATTTCTTTCACATTTTTACGCACTTCAAATATTTGACTTTTGCCTTTCGACCAACCAATAGTCACCAAAGTGGTATTTTTCTTTACGCTGATATGCAGCATTTTCCCACAAAAAATATGCATTTTACCCAGCGCTTTTATTTGGATATAACCGCTGTCTTTTTCCGTGATAGTTACGGGCTTTTGGCTATGAATGGTGTAACGGTCACCATAGACATCAATGGTACGTGTATACGCTAACGGTTTCGGCTGGATATTAAAAAGGGCGAAAAGTAATCTATCGAACATTGTGTTTTATGTTTTAATAAATGAGATGACTAAAATAATTGATTGACGCTATTCAATATATCGTCATTATCTTAATCAATGATTTATTAATGACTGAGTGAATATACATCATTTTATTAAATTTTTTTATCCAAAACAGTGACATGATATTAGCTCAATTTTTAGTTGAATAGAGGAAATTATATGAGTGTAACAAGGTTTCATGCGGCTATTTGGATGCAGGATTTTAAAATTTTAGGCAAGGCATTATCTCGTTATATCCGCAGTAAATTTAGTGGGATGATTAGTAAAATACATAATACTGAAAAAATATTTCCACTGCATAGTTATGACCAAAAGAGAACGAACACAACCACTAGTTTGCAATCAAAACATGTCTATTATGGCGCAGGAGCTCATGATAAATCAGTAGTTTTATTAAGTTATATAAAGCTCCCTATTTATTAATAAAAAATGCCCCAAAATCACACTGGGGCAAAGTATTACAGAGGTTGTATGAACAACAGATATCGTATGAACAACCGTGAATTATGAAATAGTGGAATGTTTACGTTTACGAATGCGTTTTACAATAGGTGGAAGAATTAGCACTAATACCGCCAGTGTTAATAAACTTTGAGAAATCGTACTACTCCAAAGAATATCGAAATTTCCATTACTGATGGATAACGAACGGCGTAAGTTTTGTTCTAGCATTTCACCTAATACAAACCCTAAGATTAATGGCGACAATGGGAAGTTCATTTTTCGTAGAATAAACCCAAATACGCCAAGCCCCATCATGAGTAACAAATCAAATGTCGTACTGTGAACGGCATATACCCCTACAGCAGAAATGCAAGCGATAGCCGGTACTAAAAACCATAATGGAACCGTTAGCATCCGTGTGAATAAGCCAATTAATGGAATATTCATAATGAGCAGAACTACGTTAGCAATTAACAAAGCCGCAATTAACCCCCACACAATATCAGGTTGCTCAGTAAACATACCTGGGCCTGGGGTGATATTATAGAGCGTTAGCGCCCCCATCATTACTGCAGTTGTCCCCGACCCCGGAACGCCAAGGGTTAACATTGGGATAAATGAGCCACAGGCAGAGGCATTATTGGCCGCTTCTGGTGCAGCGACACCGCGAACATCGCCATTACCAAAATCGCCTTTTTCGCCACTGATTTTCTTTTCAGTCATATAGGTTATGGCACTGGCAATGGTGGCACCGGCACCCGGTAAAACGCCAACAAAGAACCCAATAAAAGAGGAGCGTAAAGCAGGGCCAGCACACGCTTTGACCTCTTTGCGATTAAACAGCATTCTGCCTGTTTTGCGGATCAGCCCTTGTCCTGTTGCCGTGCCTTCGAGCATCAATAAAATTTCGCTAACAGAGAACAAACCAATAACCACGACGATAAACTGCACGCCATCCGATAAATGTACGCTATCAAACGTAAAACGATATTCCCCAGAGTTGGCATCTACGCCCACAGTAGCAAGAGATAAACCAATTAATGCCGCCAATAGTGATTTAATTGGGTTTTGGCTCATCATACTGCCCAAGCAGGCAATAGCAAAAACCATCAAAGCGAAATACTCTGCAGGCCCGAAAGCCAAAGACCATTGCGCTAATAAAGGAGCAAATAAAATGATACCCACAATCGCAATCGTTGAGCCAATGAATGAACTCACCGCAGAAATTGACAGTGCAACACCACCTTTACCTTGTTTTGCCATTGGGTAACCATCTAGCGTGGTCATGATTGCAGCGGCATCACCAGGGACATTGAGTAATATGGATGAGATACGTCCACCATATTCACAACCTAAATAAACCGTGGCGAGTAAGATTAATGCAGACTCGGCCGGTAATTTAAGTGCAAAGGCCAGCGGTAGCAAAATAGCGACACCATTAATTGGGCCGAGGCCGGGAAGCATCCCAACGATAGTACCGATAAAACAGCCAATTAAGGCGATCAAGATATTTTGAGGAACAAGAGCAACCTCAAAACCTTGTGATAGGTACATCCAAGTTTCCATGATTTCGTTCCTTAATTAAGCAAGCTACCAATAGGTAAGGTTACATCTAGCCATTTATCAAAGGCATAGAATAGAAAGATACCTAAGACGGGGCCGGAAATAACCGCGGCGATAGGTGTTGCGCCAAATAGCAGGGCAATACTAATGGTGAGCAAACTGGTGGCAATCGGGAACCCCAACCATTCAAAAGCCCATGCATAGATAACAAGTGCAACGACTAATAAAACTAAACGACGTAATACATAGGGTTTTGGCCACTCAACGGCTTCTTGCTTGCCAAATAATAAGGCAAGGGCACAAAGCGCCATTAAAGAGAGTATGACAACCGGAAAAGGGCGGGGGCCCAGTGGTTCATAACTAAACTCACTCTGGATCCCCCAACCAATATAAATTCCGATAGCACACAGTATTAGCCAAACTATGGCAAATATGCGTTGGCTCATCGTTCACCCCATTATTTGGCTAAACCGAAGGCACGGGCTTGTTCACGGTATTGCTCGATTTCTTTTTTGACATAACTATCGAGTTCTTGCCCGGTTAAGTTGTATTCAAATAAGCCGCGGAGTTCGCGTTGTTTTTTGAATTCGTCGGTTTGTTGCAGTTTTTGGAAGGCTTCAACCCATTGGTTATAATCGGCATCAGACACTTTGGGGCCCATATAGAAGCCGCGGATGATTGGCCAGACAATGTCATAGCCTTGTTCTTTGGCTGTTGGGATGTCAGATAAACCATCTTCAAGGCGTTTATCTGAGTAGACAGCAAGGATACGAATTTTACCTTCATTGATATATGGCGTCATTTCGCTGATATCCCCTGAAAGGACTTGAATATGGTTGCCCAGTAGTGCCGTTAAGGTTTCACCGCCCCCTTCAAAAGCTACGTAACGCATTTTGCGAGGGTCAATATCAATGGCTTTGGCTAACAAGGCCGTTTTCATCCAATCTTGGCTACCAATCGACCCTCCAGCACCAAAGACGATGCTGTTCGGATCCTTTTTGAAGGTATCCATTAAATCTTTCAGAGTCTTATAAGGTGAGTCCGCGCGCACGGCAATCATACCGTAGTCGCTTCCGACACTAGCCAGCCAGCGCACATCATTTTCGTTATAGCGACCAAATTTACCTTGTGCAAGATTGAGTAAAGAACCGCCGGAGAAAGCAACAATGGTGCCGGGTTCTGCAGGGCGTTGAGCGACAATGGCGTTATAAGCGACTGCGCCAATACCGCCAGGCATGTATGTCACTCGCATTGGTTTTTCGATTTCTTTGGTTTCAAGAAGAGACACTTGGACTAATTTACAGGTTAAATCAAAACCACCGCCGGGTTTGGCGGGAGCAATACATTCGGTGCGTTCAGGTAGGGCATTTGCTTGGTTGATGCCAACTAAAAATATTGCTGTTGCTAAGGCCTTCAGTGTGAATTTTTTCATTCTTTTTTCCTTACTAAGACAATAATTAGAGGTATATATTGTTTACTTCTTGTTTTGTTGGTATGTCATCATTGTCCGATGAAGCTTTCATTTACCTTTCATTAACAAATGTTATTATTTTTATGTGATATATATCAGATTGTTTTGTATTTTTGCTTTTTTGTTATGTTAACTTAATGTTAAATTAATCACGTTAATAGTGTTTATTAACAATAGTTGTGATGGACACAGTAAATATGCGCACATTTGCTTTCCATTCATTCAATGGAATGCCAACGTATACTGATAAATAATTATAATGAGTATGCGGAATGAGAATTTTATTGGTTGAAGATCATGACGAATTGTCATTATGGTTACAGAAGGCTTTGTCGTCATCTGGGTTTGCAGTTGATGTTGCTAGTGATGGCGCGATAGCAGACCAGCTATTACAAACTGAGCACTATGAATTAGTCGTGTTAGATGTATCACTTCCGAGAATGAGTGGGCTTGAGGTATTAGCGCAAATGCGCAAACGTCATCAAGAAACCCCAGTCTTGTTATTAACGGCGAATTCAGACGTAGCCGACCGAGTACAAGGGCTAAATGCAGGGGCTGATGACTACCTGACCAAACCTTTTGATATTGCGGAATTAGAAGCGCGTCTTCGCGCTTTATTGCGGCGTAGTCAAGGGCAAGTGAATGAATCACAACAGTTTGGTTTGCTTAGTTACCATGAGGACGGTTATTTCCTATTAGGACAAGAACCACTTGGCTTGACGCCAAGAGAATATGCGGTGTTAAACACCTTATTTCATCGACGAGGGCGTCCTGTTTCTAAAATGCAATTATTTGAACAGGTGTTTTCGTTGTCAGATGAAGCCAATTTACAAAGTATTGAGTTATATGTTCACCGTGTTAGAAAAAAACTTGCCGGTTCGGATGTTAACATCAGTACTTTACGCGGATTGGGATACCGATTAGAGCAGTGTAGTGTATGAAATTAGTCTCTCATCCACGCTCTCTCTTTCATCAGTTGCTGCTCTTTTTCGGTATCCCCCTCATTTTATTGGGGAGTTTTTCGGTGTATACGCACTACTACAGTGCAAAAAATGCCGCAAACTTAGCCTATGACCGCACATTATTAGCTTCAGCGCGAACCGTCGCAGAGCGTTTGCAAGTGGTCGATGGGCACCTCTCAGTCAGTGTGCCTTATGTCGTGCTTGATAGTTTCGAGCTGAATAATAATGACCGAATTTTTTATCAAGTTATTTCCCCGGACGGTGAAACTATTTCTGGTTATGATGACTTACCGCCGATCCCCCCGTATTGGATGCGCTCACAGCATTATACTGCGTTAGTTTATTTTTATGATGCGCAGTACAAAGGCTTGCCTATCCGTATTGCTGCATTTTATCAACCCATTAATGAAGGCGGTATCACTGGGATGGTTGAAATCCGTGTGGCGGAAACGGTCTATTCGCGACAAGATCTCGCTAATCAATTATTAATTTCTGCCCTGATGAGCCAAGGTACTGTGGTGTTTTTAACTTTGGTACTTGCCTATATTTTACTTAGTAAGTTATTGGCACCGCTAAAAAAATTGTCCCATTTAATGTTAAGCCGTTCCGCTAATGACTTAACCCCTTTGCCTGATTTACTGCCGTGGTCTGATTTATCACCATTAATTGATGCATTAAACCGCTATATTTCCCGCCTAAAGCGGATGGTTCGACGGCAAGAACGGTTTAGTGCGGATGCCTCTCATCAGCTTAAAACACCGCTAACTGTTCTCAAAACACAGGTTTCTGTTGCAATTAATAGTCCGGATGAAACCCAACGGCAACAGAGTTTACAAGCCATCGATAAAACTCTTGATAACACGATCAATTTGACGGATAGGCTTTTGCAGTTATCACGTTTAAAAGCCCATGAAAAAGAAGCCATTACACAGTATCGTGCAATAAACTTAGTGGATATTGTTCACCAGGCTTGTTTTACTCGGTTACCCCAAGCGGAAAGCCAACACATTGATTTAGGTTATGAAGGTGCGGAAACAGCATGGATTAAAGGTGAACCTATTTTATTAGCTGAGATGTGTGCAAATTTAATTGATAATGCTATTAAATATACCCCTGCAAATGGGGTGGTCACCGTTCGGGTGGTCAGCAGTGATGACCATCTTCATTGGGTTTTGGAGGTCGAAGATTCAGGCCCTGGGATCCCAGACGCTAAAATTAGCCGTTCTATGGAAGCTTTTACTCGATTAAATAACGCGTTAGGAAAGGAAGGTGCAGGACTAGGTCTCGCTTTAGTGAAAGATATTGCCAGTTATCATGGTTCTGAACCACAGTTATTAAAAAGTGAGTTACTTAATGGATTGTTGGTTAGAATTGCATTTAAAGCAAGCCAAGCGCCACACTGAAAAGAACGCCCTAATTAGAGCGCTCCATTAGTGACAAATTTTAGGATAATAAAGCTTGATACGCTTAGTTTCGTATTGGCATCAACACCAGTGGTAGTGTTGTATTTGAAGTCTCCGGATTAAAATTGTGATTCGCTGTGTTTTGTTCTAGGTTTGCCATTGTGGATGATAATAGCGATACGGTGTCTACATCATCACTCTTGTCTTTAAGGATGTTATATAGAGCCTCTACGGTTTCTTTTTCTAGTTTTTTTATAAATACATCTATTGATCTTATTTTTAAATCCGTGTTGTATATTTCGTTAAGTAAAGCTGATATATCTTGTGAAATTAAGTTATTATCTTTATTTTCTGAGTGGTCGTGAATGTATTTTACGAGATTGTTTTTTAAATTGGTGATTTTCCCTTCCTGTATATTTATATTGCCAGTATCAGTTTGCTCTAATACCTTCATTTCATTTAATTGAGAGTGTTGCTCGATAATGTATAACAATGCATCTCTAATTGTTTGATAGTAGGATTCTTCGCTGACGTCGGATATAGCGGACTTTAATGGAACATAATTATGAACGTTAGAAATAAAATCATCTCTCATCGCTGTTAGATATTCTCTTTCACGTTGTATATCCGATATATTGATATTTTCTTCATTAAATAGCAGGGTAGCTAATTGACGAAAGTTATTAACTTCATTATTTTCTGTTTTTGTATTTTTAATTTTTTATTTGTTTTCATCCATTATAGGTATGATTGATGTATTATTTTTTAAGTTTAAATTCATATTAAATGCTCCATATTATTTAGGGGTAATACCCGTAAGTACCAGACAATGAAATATAAATCAACCAAAACAAAATAACTAATTTTTATTTGAAATTAAATTGCAATAAGTATCATTAAAATAATTAGGTGGTTAATTAAATTAGATAATGATTAGGGGGTAAACAAAATTATATCTATTTTAGATAAATAGTTTCATTAGATATTTGGGTAAATAGTGTATTTAATTGAATTTCATCTAGAGAAAATCGAATGTAATATCCATGATGGCAAGCTGGAAGCTTAGCGATATAACAGGTTGACATTATAAACTAGCCACTAGTCCGTAACTGCAAATCGCTCATTGGTTGATGGCAACGAGCACGTCTAAATCGCCACGATCCATTTAGATTTATCGCGTTATCACGATTTATTGAGTGGAGTTGATACTCCTAAAGAAGTATTTGATTTTGCTTAAGTCTAATTGGAATTCCAGAAGATTCAATCGGATTATCCTTCATCTGAAAAACGGTAATCCGATAAATGATACCAATGATGGGCGAACTAAAGGTGAATTGAGTGATTTTAAAATGTCACAAAGTATTAATAATGAGGAATATTAAAGGAAAATAAACGAAAGAATGAAGAGGATTTCAAACATAGCCCCACAAAGTGGGGCATATGAGTGACGACATTGCATTTATTGCTTTTGTAATTCTATTCTACTGGCAAGAATCTTCTTGAACCACCTTTTTTTCACGGCGGAATAATTCTGTCAGTGGAGTGCGTAATTGTTGCGCTAACATTACCCCGAGTAAAACCACTCCACCACCGATTAAATGGTAACTTTTGAGTTCTTCACCTAAGGCAAAAATAGCGATAATAGCGGTGAAAACGGGGGCTAGGTTCATAAAAATGGAGGTTGTATTCGCCCCAAGGCGCATAACTCCTTGGATCCATAATGCAGGAGCAATAATGGAAGCTGCAATACCAGCAAATACCACTAAACCGATATTTTGGCTGTTCAGCGAGACATCTTCAGCTAATAAGAAATTAGGGAATAGCATGATAACGCCAAAGAAAACTTGAACGTAGAGTGAGTCCCAACTGGATAACTGGATTGACCAACGCTTAGTAAGCACACCGTACAGGGCATATGCTGCAGACGCAACTAACATCATGGCTTCCCCTTGGCCTAAGCCTTGTGAGAATAATGCGCTTGGGCTTCCTTGGCTCACTAACCACACTAACCCACATAATGAAAGAATTGAACCTAGCACAATCCCCACGGTAGGAATAACGCGTAGTACAAAGATACTAATAATCACTGTTAATAATGGGATCATGGAGTTCATAATTCCCATAAAAGTAGCGCTCACGCTGTGTGCGGCATAATAAGCTAAACTTTGGTAAAGCATCATCCCTAAAGCGCCCAAAATGGCAAGTTGCCACCAATGCTTCCTGACCATTTTAAAATTTCGAAGCACAGAACGTAATACAAAAGGCGTCATGACAAGCAAGGCCAGCGCCCAACGGTAAAAAGAGATTGCCGCAGGGTCAATAGCGGTTGATGCCGCTTTGTTTACAATGGCATTAATTGACCATAATAAAACCGCAATCAGCGGAAAAAGAAGATTTTTCATTAAAACACTCTCCCATATTGAATGGGCGCTAGTATACATCTGTCCGATTTTTTATATATACTGATAACCAGACAATCGATAACGCTTTTCAGACAGGTACCATGGAAAATTTAAAATCAGACATTTGGCAAATCAGCGAATGTAATATCGCAGAGCCTGAATTGGTTGCTTTTCGGCATGAGCAAACTGCCGCCCTCACTGAGTATAAATCCCATTCGCATCCTTTTGGTCAAATGCTGTATGTGGTGTGTGGCATCATGGAAATGGAGGTGGCTGGTCAACATTATTTAGCACCGCCAGAATTTTGCATTTGGATCCCTGCGAATATTCCCCATGCTAGCTTTAATAAAGAAAGTGTCAAATTTCGGATTATAGATTTTGCTCATGAATACAACCAAGTGCTGGCTCAACGGCCGTGTGTGATTAAGCTTAGCCCGATATTTCAATCAATTATGACGGACATGTATCAACGCGGTATTGTTCAGCCCGAAACAGAGCAAGACTTGCGTTTGGCTCATGTGCTTATTGATCAATTTCCATTGTCTCCCTGCCAAGACACCTATTTGCCTGTTTCAAAAGATAAATTTCTTGCTCCCATCTTATTAGAGTTACAAGGTGACCCAGCAGATAATACGACGTTAGCACAATGGGCAAAACGCTATTATACATCGGAACGCACGTTATCAAGGCGTTGCCAGCAAGAGTTAGGAATGTCGTTTAGTGAATGGCGTCAACGTTTACGCTACCTACATGCCGTTGCCGGGCTAGAAAAAGGAAAAAGTGTACATGAAGTTGCATTGGATGTCGGATATAGCTCGGCATCCGCCTTTATTGCGATGTTCCAACAAATATCAGGTGTCACACCAGATCGCTTTCGAGCGAAAGAATTTACAGTAGAAGGTAACCTCTCATAGGCATCTGGCTTAAACCGTGGCAAAATATTGCTCCACTTATCTATATAACGACACACAACAAACAAGTGATTGATTGGGATAACAGCGTGAAAATTTTAGTCGATGAGAATATGCCATATGCTCAAACTTTATTTAGTGACCTTGGTGAAGTGAAAGCGGTACCGGGGCGTCCTATACCAGAACAAGAATTAATTGATGCAGATGCATTAATGGTACGTTCTATCACTAAGGTTAATGAATCACTGCTCGGTAATACACCGGTTAAATTTGTTGGAACCGCGACAGCCGGTTTTGACCACATTGATACCGAGTGGTTATCAACCGCAAATATTGGTTTTTCATCAGCACCGGGTTGTAATGCGATAGCGGTCGTTGAATATGTCTTTTCTTCACTATTGCTGCTAGCGGAACGCGACAACTTTGATTTGCGTGATAAAACAGTAGGAATTATTGGTGTTGGTAATGTCGGAGGGCGTTTAGCGGCTAGGTTATCGGCTTGGGGAGTCAAAACATTACTCTGTGACCCACCGCGTGCAGCCAAAGGGGACGACGAGCTATTTGTTTCTTTTGAAGATGTGCTCAAGCAAGCTGACGTGATAACCTTCCATACTCCGCTGAATATGTCTGGGGAATATCAAACTTTCCATTTAATGGATGAAACGGGTTTAGCAAAATTACGAGATGGCACCATTTTAATTAACGCAAGTCGAGGTGAGGTGGTTGATAATAAAGCATTATTATCTGTGCTTAATCGCGGGAAAAAAATGAGCGTTATCTTAGATGTGTGGGAGCCAGAACCAGATTTAGACACCGCACTTTTAGCATTAGTGGATATCGGTACTCCGCATATTGCGGGTTATACGCTAGAAGGTAAAGCACGAGGAACGACGCAAGTTTATGAAGCTTACTGCCAGTTTCTCGGCAAATCGTCACAAATTTCCCTTTCATCCTTACTGCCTAAGCCTGATATCAATCAATTGACTTTCAATGGTAAATTAACGCAAAACCAGCTCAAAAGGTTAGTGCATCTCGTGTATGATGTGCGCCGAGATGATGCAGCATTAAGAGCGGTTGCAGGGGTAACAGGCGAATTTGATAAACTGCGCAAAAATTATCAAGAACGTCGTGAATGGTCATCCCTTGAAGTGATTTGTGATGATGAACAAACGGCATCAAAACTCAATGCACTTGGTTTTAAGGCAAGTTTAGTTAGCACAAAATAAATGAGTTAAAATGATCACCTGTTAAATAGCGCCAATTGGGGCTATTTAATTTTTTATTTTTTAGAGGAATAGCCATGACTGAAGGTTGGAATATTGCAGTATTAGGCGCAACCGGTGCTGTAGGTGAAGCTATTATTTCACTGTTACAAGAAAGAGAATTCCCAGTCGGCGAACTGTATTTACTGGCCAGTGAGCGTAGTGCAGGGGAGGGCGTACGTTTTAATGGTAAAAATATTCAAGTTGAAAATGTGACTGATTTTGATTGGTCACAGGCACAAATTGCCTTTTTTGCAGCTAATGAAGGTGTCAGCCTACAATACGCTGAATTAGCGGCGCAGGAAGGGTGTATTGTCATTGATACTAGCGGCGTATTTGCTCAAGAACCGGATGTGCCACTGATTGTCCCAAATGTGAATCCGCAAGTACTCGCTGATTATCGCAACCGTAATATTATTTCATTGGCTGACAGCTCAGTGAGCCAATTATTAACGGCAATCAAACCGCTGGTGGACGCGGCAGGGTTAGGGCGTATTACTTTAACCAATATGTTGTCGGTTTCCAGTTATGGTAAAGCCGCTGTCGATGAGCTAGCAGGGCAAAGCGCACGTTTATTAAATGGTATCCCTGCGGAAGAAGGCCGTTTTAGTAAGCAATTAGCCTTTAATATGTTGCCATTATTGGCTGACATGGAAGGCAGTGTCGTTCATGAACGTCGCTTGGTTGAGCAAGTGCGTAAGGTACTGCAAGATGATGGCTTACCAGTGGCCGTTAGCTTTATTCAATCCCCTGTTTTTTATGGGAATGCGCAAGTCGTTCATTTAGAAACGTTGCGCCCAATGAGCGCAGAAGAAGCTAACGAAGAACTTGAACGTTTTGAAGATATTCAGGTCTCAGAAGAGGGTGATTATCCTACCCAAGTGACTGAAGCGTCAGGTCATGACCAATTAAGCATTGGTTGTGTACGTAATGACTACGGTATACCCGAAATTTTACAATTTTGGTCAGTGGCTGATAACGTGCGTTTCGGTGGCGCATTGATGGCGGTAGAAACAGCAGAAAAACTGGCTCAGGAGCTGTTTTACTAATGTCTGAGTCTACACAGTTGTATCGAATCGCATTAGGTATTGAATACAACGGCAGTCGTTATTTCGGTTGGCAACGTCAGCAAGAAGTTAAAAGTGTTCAAGGCTGTTTAGAGGACGCTTTGTCAAAAATTGCCGCGGAGCCAATTAGCGTGTTTTGTGCAGGGCGTACTGATGCTGGTGTCCATGCTACGGGGCAAGTGGTGCATTTCGAAACCTCTGCCATTCGTAAAGAAGCGGCTTGGACCATGGGGGCGAATACCCATTTACCCGCGGATATCGCTGTTCGCTGGTGTAAACCGGTGGCTGAAGAGTTTCATGCACGTTTTAGTGCAACAGCGCGTCGATATCGTTACGTGATTTTTAATCATCGTTATCGGCCAGCGATTTTATCGAGTGGTGTAACGCACTTTCATTACCCACTCGATGAAAAAAGAATGCATGAAGCGGCACAGGCACTATTGGGTGAACGTGATTTTACCTCATTCAGAGCAGTCCAGTGTCAGTCGAAGTCGCCATGGCGTAATGTGATGCATGTGAATGTCAGCCGCCACGGTAATTATGTGGTGGTAGACATCAAAGCCAATGCATTTGTTCACCATATGGTGAGAAATATTGTCGGAAGTCTGTTGGAGATTGGTTGTGGCAACCAAAGCATTGATTGGATGGCACATCTTCTTGAATTAAAAGACCGTACAAAGGCAGCTGCAACTGCGAGAGCTGAAGGGTTGTATTTGGTGAGTGTCGATTACCCAGAGAAGTTTGAGCTACCTCAGAATGTGATGGGGCCGCTTTTTCTGGCAGATGAACTGATGTAAAGCGAATTTTTATTTATCTCATAATTATTGCAAATAGCATGGATGCTATTATTGATGAGGATTATATGGAATTTATCACTTTTATTATCGACTTTATTTTACACATCGATGTGCACCTTGCTGAACTGGTCAGAGATTATGGTACGTGGGTCTATGGTATCCTGTTTCTGATCCTATTTTGTGAAACAGGGTTAGTGGTCACACCATTTTTACCGGGAGATTCGTTATTATTCGTTGCTGGCGCGATTTCGTCATTAGACAGCAATGACCTGAATGTTCATTTAATGGTCGCGTTGATGATTACGGCGGCGATTATTGGTGATGCGGTAAACTACACCATTGGGCGTATTTTTGGTGAAAAATTATTCAAAAATCCGGACTCGAAGATTTTTCGTCGCGTTTATTTAGATAAAACCCATGCTTTTTATGAAAAACATGGCGGTAAAGCGATTATACTGGCGCGCTTCGTGCCGATCGTCAGAACTTTTGCACCATTCGTTGCAGGAATGGGTAAAATGTCTTATCGTCACTTTGCTTTTTATAATGTGACGGGCGCGTTTATTTGGGTATTATTATTCACTTATGCGGGTTATTTCTTTGGTGAATTACCGTTCGTACAAAAGAATTTGAAATTACTGATAGTCGCGATTATCTTTGTTTCAATTTTGCCGGGCGTTGTTGAAATTATTCGTCATCGCCGAATAGCTGCGAAAGAAAAGCGTGCGGCAGCGCAAAAAATCGATAACCACTAGATGGTTTAACAAGTTTTTATCCACAGTGAGATATCATTGTGGTTTAATGGCAAAAAATTACATACTGGTGATAACCAGAGTGAATCAGACAAAAAGGTCCATTAATGAGCTGGATTGAAAAAATTTTAAAGAAAGGTAACTTGACCCAATCACACAAAGCCAACATCCCAGAGGGAGTTTGGACTAAATGCGATAGCTGCGGGCAAGTATTATATGGTGCTGAATTAGAGCGTAATTTATCCGTGTGTCCAAAATGTGACCACCATATGCGAATTCACGCCCGTCAGCGCTTAGAAACCTTCCTTGATGAAAACTCAACAACAGAATTAGGCAGTGAACTTGAGCCTAAAGACATTCTGAAGTTCAAAGATTCAAAAAAATATAAAGATCGTATTGTTGCAGCACAAAAAGAAACGGGTGAAAAAGACGCGATCGTCGTGATGAAAGGCACGTTGAAAGGCATGCCAGTAGTGGCTGCAGCGTTTGAATTCGCCTTTATGGGCGGTTCAATGGCTTCAGTTGTCGGTGCACGTTTTGTCCGTGCTGTCGAACAAGCTTTGGAAGATAACTGCCCGTTGGTATGTTTCTCTTCAAGTGGCGGTGCGCGTATGCAAGAAGCACTGTTATCATTAATGCAGATGGCCAAAACCAGTGCCGCATTAGCAAAATTGCAAGAGCGTGGCTTACCTTACATTTCAGTATTAACTGACCCAACCATGGGTGGGGTGTCTGCAAGTTTAGCAATGTTAGGTGATATTAACGTGGCAGAGCCGAAAGCGTTAATTGGTTTCGCAGGGCCACGTGTTATCGAGCAAACTGTTCGCGAAAAATTACCGCAAGGCTTCCAACGCAGTGAATTCTTACTTGAGAAAGGCGCGATTGACATGATAGTTCGCCGCCCTGAGATGCGTGACCGTTTAGCTGAAATATTGGCGATGTTAACCAATAAACCAAGCTTTAATGAGACACCAATCATCGTAGCGGAAACGGTTGAAATCGACATCGATGCCGTTGATGAACTTGATGCCCAAGAGCCAAAAAAGGATTCTGAAAAGCATAAAAAAGATGATGAGTAATCTAATCATTCCTAATGCCAAGTCTCCATTGGAGGCTTGGCTTTCTTATCTCACCGACTTACATAGCCAAAATATTGATATGGGGTTGGAGCGAGTCGGTCAAGTTGCTAGGAAAATGAACCTAACGCAGCCTGCCCCCAAAGTTATCACTGTGACGGGAACCAACGGAAAAGGGACAACTTGCCATACACTAGAGTCCATATTTATGGCGTCTGGCTTAAAAGTTGGGGTATACAGTTCACCGCATCTTATCCGTTATACCGAACGCGTTCGTATTCAAGGCCAAGAACTTCCCGAGTCTGATTTCTGCGAGGCATTTGCCATAATTGAAGCTCAGCGAGCAGATATTTCTCTCACCTATTTTGAATATGGCACTTTGGCGGCGTTACAGCTATTTAAACAAGCTAAACTCGATATTGTGATTTTAGAAGTCGGTTTAGGTGGGCGGTTAGACGCGACAAATGTCGTTGATGCAGATATAGCCGCAATCACCAGTATCGCACTTGATCACACTGATTGGCTTGGTTCAGACCGTGAACATATTGGTTATGAAAAAGCCGGTATCTTCCGTGCTGGCCATTATGGTGTGGTTGGTGAGCCGGATATGCCAGCTTCAATCAGTCAAGTGGCTGAGCATTTAGGTACGAAGCTATTTCGTCGTGGGACGGATTGGCAATACAGTGAGCAAGCAAATAGTTGGTCATGGCAAAGTTCACAGCGTGAATGGCATAATTTACCGTTACCGAATGTGCCTTTAGCGAACGCAGCAACAGCGCTAGGTGTGGTGAGTTGCTTATTGGAAATTGATGCTGATTTTGCCCAAAAAGTGACTGAGTCCGCTATTCATCAAGGTTTGAAATCAGCTCAATTACCGGGGCGCTTCCAAATTGTCGGTGAAAAACCGTTGATGATCTTGGATGTGGCGCATAACCCTCATGCAGCAGGGTACTTAGTTAGTAAATTGGCTGCCTTGCCTGAAACTAAAGGTCGTCATATTCGTGCGGTTGTCGGGATGCTAGGTGATAAAGACATCAAAGGTACGCTTGAGTGTTTATCACAACAAGTCACCGATTGGTACCTTGCGCCATTAACTGAGTTTAGGGGGGCTGATGTGGCTCAACTGAGTCAACATTTACCGACAGCTAACCAGTTTGACAGCGTAGAAAAAGCGTGGCAGCAAGCTTGCATCGATGCAAACGAGCAAGATGTGATTGTGGTGTGCGGGTCATTTCATACCGTTGCTCACGTCATGATGTTATTGGAAAATCAAGAAGGATAGTGCCGGTGGCTAGTAAATTTCAGAATCGACTTGCTGGCGCCATTGTGCTTGTTGCAGTGGGCGTTATTGTGCTTCCTGCTCTGCTTGATGGCGATAAGAAATACAATGAAAATGAATTTGCGGCCATTCCTATTATCCCTAAACCGGGTGATGAAGAAGATATTGAAGCAATAGCGCCTATTGTGAGTACGACTACCACCGCTTCTTCAGAAGGTGCTTCTGAAGCCATGTTGTCAGAAGCCATTACGCAGCAACAGAATGAGCAGGTTGAAACCCGTCCATCGACGACAACTCCTGCGCCGAGCGTAGTTGAACCCGTCAAGCCGGAGCCTAAACCTGAACCTAAAGTTGAGCCGAAACCACAACCAAAACCCGAGCCTAAGCCAGAACCGAAGCCTCAACCACAGGGCAAAGCATTTGTTGTGCAAGTGATTGCATTGAACAATGCAAGTAAAGTTGAAGAGATTGTCGCTAAACTAAGGTTGTCCGGTTACCAAGTTTATACGGTTCCTGCCAAACCAGTGAATAATAAACTTACACGGATCTACGTTGGGCCTGAGGCTTCAAGGCAGAGGCTAGAAGCAGCTTTACCAGAACTGAATAAGATTACGGGGACGAAAGGGATAATCCAAAGCTATAAACCTTAAAATAGAATTTAAATAATCCCTAAAAGGTAAGGGGATTTAGTAACTTACTGCGGCGATTATGATTTTTTCTTTTCGCCGCTATTTTTTTAAATTTGATAGAAAAATGGTTACGCAAACGTTTTCGTTTTCTGTTAGAATGCACTTCGCTGATGTCGTGAGTGCGAATTTTGGAATGAAATATGGTCTGGATAGATTACACAATTATCGCCATTATTGGCTTCTCGGCACTAGTTAGCTTGATCCGTGGTTTTGTACGAGAGGCGCTCTCTCTGGTGACATGGGGCTGTGCTTTTTTTGTTGCGAGTACGTTTTATCCTTACTTAGCGGGCTACTTTACTCGTTTTGAGGATGTGCTGGTTAGAAATGGCATTGCTATCGCTGCACTGTTTATTGCCACATTAATTGTTGGCGCGGTGGTGAACTATGTGATTAGCTCGTTAGTACAAAAAACCGGGTTATCAGGTACAGATCGAGTTCTGGGGATCTGCTTCGGTGCGCTGCGTGGTGTGTTAATAGTTTCGGCATTACTGTTTTTTCTCGACACATTTACACCATTACCTCAAAGTGAGGATTGGCAGCGTTCGGAACTTATTCCGCAGTTCAGTCATATAATCAGGTGGTTTTTTGACTACCTGCAAAATGCGTCAAGTTTCCTACCGGAGAACATTTCTCCGTCTGGCTGATGAGGAAAGACTAAATGTGCGGTATTGTCGGTATCGCCGGTGTTACACCGGTAAACCAATCAATTTATGATGCTCTCACGGTGCTTCAGCATCGTGGGCAAGATGCAGCAGGTATTGCCACGATTGATGGCAAAAACAACATTCGTTTACGCAAAGCAAATGGTCTTGTTAAAGATGTGTTTGAAACACGTCATATGTTGAGATTACAAGGCTGCATGGGGTTAGGGCATGTCCGTTATCCAACAGCCGGTAGCTCGAGCGCTTCTGAGGCGCAGCCTTTCTACGTAAACTCACCTTTTGGTATTACACTTGCACATAATGGTAATCTGACAAACGCTCATGAGCTCACTCGGAGTTTATTTGAAACAGCGCGTCGCCATGTGAATACTACTTCTGATTCTGAGATATTACTGAACGTATTAGCGCATGAGCTTGATAGGTTTGATCATTTCCCTCTTGAGCCAGACAATGTTTTCAGTGCGGTGTCAGCCATGCACAAAAAACTACGTGGCGCATATGCTTGTGTGGCACTAATTATCGGTCATGGAATGTTAGCTTTCCGTGACCCTCATGGTATTCGCCCATTAGTACTAGGGCGCCGCATTACTGAAAGCGGTGAGCATGAATATATGGTCGCTTCAGAAAGTGTTGCACTTGATACTTTAGGGTTCGAATTTTTACGCGATGTTGCTCCAGGTGAAGCGGTCTATGTGACAGAAAAAGGGCAATTATTTACACGCCAATGTTCTGATAACCCGCAATTGACCCCATGTATCTTTGAATATGTATATTTTGCTCGCCAAGACTCCTTTATTGATAAAGTGTCTGTGTATAACGCAAGATTACGCATGGGGCAAAAATTGGGCGCCAAAATTGCTCGAGAATGGGAAGATTTAAACATCGATGTGGTAATTCCTATTCCAGAAACATCGTGTGATATCGCACTAGAAATCGCACATATTCTGGATAAACCTTACCGCCAAGGTTTTGTGAAAAATCGTTATGTTGGTCGTACGTTTATCATGCCGGGTCAACAAGAGCGTCGCAAATCAGTCCGTCGTAAGCTCAATGCGAACCGTGCAGAGTTTCGTGATAAAAACGTTTTACTCATTGATGACTCCATTGTTCGCGGCACAACATCTGAGCAAATCGTTGAACTCGCGCGGGAAGCGGGAGCAAAAAATGTTTACTTTGCTTCAGCGGCACCGGAAGTGCGTTTTCCGAACGTATATGGCATTGATATGCCAAATGCAAATGAGTTAATAGCACACGGTCGCGAAGTGGATGAAATTCGCAAACTTATCGGTGCAGATGGGCTAATTTTCCAAGATTTAACCGATTTAGTCGCTGCCGTCCGTGAAGAAAACCCTGAAATCACCGAATTTGAGTGCTCCGTATTTGATGGCATATATGTGACCAAAGATATCGACCAAAGTTATTTAGATTATTTGGAAAACCTACGTAAGGACGATGAGTTAAAGTTGAAGGATCAGAGTGAGGTTGAAGACCTAGAGATTTATAACGAAGGCTAAATTTTCGTCAATTTTCGTCATAGTTTGGGCTACAGCGTTGTTGGCTTCACAAATTCGCCCTAGTCACGTAGTTTTCTGCGCTCCTAGGGTCTCTTTGCTAGCCGCCTAGCTGTAACCCTAACTATATAGAAAATCCACAGTGATTCTGATTTTTCCCATCTTTAATCTGTAGCCTAAAATATCAAGAAAACTATGACGTCAAATGAAGGCCTAAGTTACAGTTATATCTGATTTAAAATACGTAAAAATCGAGTAAGCTAGAGGGACATTAACTGCCTATTTGGAGCGATATATGGCTGATTTCAACTCCCTTCCTGATGTGATTAAACCTTTTGTAGATAAAATCAAATCCACTAAAAAATCCCTTGTTGAAATGACGTTAACCCCAGTTGAAGACTATATTTTATGGGATAGTCGTGTCGGGGGAATGCCGTATTTGCCAATAAATGAAAAGTATCCGACGAATAGCGCAGGAACGCCGCTCAAGTTACTTGCCCAAATTAACTTTGCACAAATGCCTAAATTAGAAAATTACCCTGAAAAGGGTATTTTACAGTTTTTTATTGGTGGTGATGACTTATATGGAGCCGACTTTGAACACAGGCAAAAACAGGAAGATTTCCGCATTATTTATTGGGAAGATATTATTGAAGATGCCAGCCAATTAACTCAAGATTTTTCTGCCGTGATTGCGGCTCATTCCGATGATTACTATACCCCTATAGATCACCAATACAGTATTGAATATACGCCTGCGGAACAGTTCATCAGCATCGATGATTTCCAATTTGGTCAGAAAATATTAGGGGTTGATAACCTCTATGATTATGAGGACCAATTTGACGGTGAAGACTTTTACGACGAATGGGTTGAGCCTTACAGTGATACTTTTGAATCAGGGGCACATTGCATAGGCGGTTATCCGTTCTTCACTCAAACCGACCCAAGAGAATACGAAAAAGATATTCAACAATATGAATTACTTCTCCAAATAAATACCGATTATGAAATAGGGATTATGTGGGGAGATATGGGAGTGGGTAATTTCTTTATTCACCCTGATGACCTGAAGAAAAGAGATTTTAGTCGAGTCGTGTATAATTGGGATTGTGGCTGATGGCTTAAATTTTCGTTATAGATAGGATTGCAGCATTGTTGGTATCTGCAATTTCAGTGAATATTGTATATAATGCGCTGAGTTATCGTGAATAGGGCAGCGAAATGAAAAAACTGATCATTGGGTTAACAGGGGCGAGTGGGGCTATTTATGGCGTCCGTTTGCTTGAAGTGTTGAAGCCTGTCAAAGAGGTAGAAACCCATTTGGTGATGAGTGCAGCTGCCCGCCAAACATTAGCATTAGAAACTGACTACAGTGTAAAAGAGGTTCAGCAGTTAGCTGACCATAACTATGATAGTCGCGATATCGCCGCTGCAATTTCTTCAGGTTCGTTTCGCACTGCTGGAATGGTGATCATGCCCTGCACCATGAAGACACTGTCTGGCATTGTTCATAGCTACACGGATACATTAGTCACAAGAGCTGCCGATGTGGTCCTCAAAGAAGGCAAAAAGCTAGTGCTGGGGGTGCGTGAAACGCCTTTGCATGTTGGCCATTTGCGTTTAATGGTACAAGCGGCAGAGATGGGAGCCGTGATCATGCCTCCGATGCCAGCGTTTTATCACCAACCTGAAACAATCCAAGATATTGTAGACCAAACGGTGAATCGCATCCTTGATCAGTTTGATATCGAACTGGAACAAGACCTATTTCACCGCTGGCAAGGGGTGAAATAACCCTTATTCATCTGTATGTGGAATAAGCAAGTCAGTAAGTGCTTCTTTTAATTCTATATGTTCAAACTGGAATCCTGCTTCTTCCAACCTTTTGGGAATAGCTTGCTGGCCACCCAACACCAACGCTGCAGATTCCCCCATGATGGCCTTAATCACAAAAGCGGGTGTTCGCACAAATGAAGGGCGATTGAGAACATCACCTAACGTGGCAGAAAATAAGTCATTATGGACTGGATAAGGTGAGGTCATATTAAAGGGCCCAAAAAGAGTAGGGCTATCCAATAGAAAACAAATTGCCCGAACCATATCGTTGATATGTATCCATGGCATGTATTGTTTTCCGTCACCTATTGGACCTCCCGCTCCCATTTTGAAAATGGGGAGAATTTTAGCCAGTAAACCGCCATTCGCCGATAGCACTAGGCCAGTGCGTAGTAAACAAACGCGAGTTTTTTCCGATTGTGCATTAACGGCTAATGCTTCCCAATGCTGTGTGAGTTGGTGAGTAAATTCATCGTGGGGTTGTTCGTCTTCAGTTACGACTGACTGGCCTTGGTTACCATAATAACCAACAGCAGAACCTGATAAAAATACCTGTGGTGGCGTTTCACTGGCGAGGATTAATTCGCTTAGCTTTTGTGTCAATTTCCAACGACTATCACACAATAACTTTTTTTGTTCTTCGGTCCAGCGCTTATCAGCGATCGGTTCGCCAGCAAGATTAATAACAGCATCAAAGTCATTCAGGTGAGTTTGCTCATTAAGAGACGTCCAGCACTCAACAGCCTTACAAAAATGGCTATAAACTTTTTGCGGAGAACGGCTTAACACAGTAACCTGATGCCCAAGAGAAATCAGTTTTTGGATAAGTGGTGTTCCGATTAGCCCGGTGCCGCCTGTTATGAGTATTTTCATCGCCATCCCCGTCATATTTCAAACCGCAGCGTTGTTGCTTGCGTTCTATCACCTTAGTCACATACTTGTGTATGCTCCTAAAGATGCCATCTCTTAGCGCCTAGCTGCAATTTGAACTATTTAGGGGATATCCCTGAGATCAGTAACAAACTACAGCATTATGATTTAACTATAGCATTTGTGAATACAATTTGTATGATTTGCTTGGAGTATCATAAAGAAACCTGGCTTCATTATCATTGCAATAAAGAAGTGCTTTTTATGATGGCAACTAATTACAAATTCAGCTAGGATCATCTCCATAGGTGCGGATCAATGCGGATTGGTATTGTCTGGCATACAATAATAATCAGTCTAATGATATAAGCATTTTTAGCTTAAAAATAAAAGGTTTACAGGATGGAACAACCAACCGAAGTCGTTGAATGGGTCGATATTGTTGATGAAGACAATACGGTGATTGCTCAGGCAACACGTAGCCAAATGCGGGCAGAAAACCTACGCCACCGTGCAACTTACATTGTTGTTCATGACGGAATGGGCAAAATATTGGTTCAACGACGCACTGATATTAAAGATTTTCACCCTGGTTTCCTCGACGCAACAGCAGGTGGAGTCGTGACAAAAGGGGAAAACATCCTTGATTCTGCAAAGCGCGAAGCTGAAGAAGAGCTGGGTATTGCAGGCGTTCCTTTTGCGGAACATGGCCATTTTTATTTTGAAGATGCGAATTGTCGTGTATGGGGTGGGTTGTTTAGCTGTGTGAGTCATGGTCCATTTGCTTTACAAGAATCTGAAGTTGTTGAAGTCAGTTGGTTGACCCCTAAAGAGATCAGCGCGCGCTGTGATGAATTTACGCCAGATTCACTCAAAGCACTTTCCTTATGGTTAACTCGCAATAATGAGTTAGAAAAAACCATCACTTGTGCTGAAAATTCATAACCGATCAGATTTAAATTATTAAAGGGCTGTTTTATTTAGCCCTTTAATTTTTTTCTCCCAAAATCAAATCTCTAGCAAAGTTAATTTCTGGCTAATATATAACGATTAGTTATAACCAACTTGCATGCTAAACGATGTATTCATTTCCACACTAGATATAATGTGACAGAACTTAACATTTATCGTTTGCGATATGATGCACTGCTTGATGTATATATAACGCTTCGAGAGAATAAAAATGACAATTGATAAACAGAATACTTTTTTGAAACAACAACACCTTGAGAACGTAACCAATAAAGCTCGCGAGATTATGGAGCGTGAAGGAATTGAAGCATTAATCGCAACCGTGGGTGATAACTTCTATCACCTAACCGGTTTTGCGAGCTTCTTTATGTATACTTTCAGGCAAACAGGCTCTGCGATTGCGGTTATTTTTCGCGATCCTTCCATAGAATCATTGGTTATTATGAATGAATTTGAAGCAGCAAACTTGTCACTTCAAATGCCTAATGCAAAGATTAAAACATTTCCAATTTGGGTGGATGTAGACGACCCTTACAACCCGGAAAATGGCAAAGTGGTAAAACCAAGGCCAATTAATAGCCCAATAGAAACAATTTTCAATTTACTCAAAGAAGCGTTGTCTGAAGCGGGGGTTTATGGAAAACCGGTTGCGATTGAATTAAACCAAATTACACATACTGGTAAGGTATGGTTGGATAGGATTATTCCTGGTTTAAATTTGGTTGATTCTTCGCCGTTATTTAATGAATTACGCATGATTAAAAGTGAGTGGGAAATTGCTCATCTCAGAAAATCCGCACAAATTACAGAAGCCGGTATCGCTGCTGCGAGTAAATTAATCAGGGTTGGCTGTACTTCAGCGGAATTAACCGCTGCTTTTAAAGCTAAAGTGATGGAATTCCCTGAAACGAACTATAGTCGCTTCAATTTAATTTCAGTGGGCAGTAATTTTTCACCCAAAATGATCCCAGATGATCAACCAGCAAAAGAAGGTGACTTAATTAAATTTGATTGTGGTGTTGATGTGGCTGGTTACGGTGCAGATATTGCAAGGACATTTGTGGTTGGTCAACCGAATGAAAAAGTCGCTGATATTTATCAAACTATCTTAAAAGGTCATCAATATATGTTAAGCCGAGTTGCACCTGGCGTTGCATTAAGTGATGTTTTTAATGAAACAATGGCTCTCATTCGTTCTTCAGGTTTGCCTCATTATAATCGTGGGCACCTAGGTCATGGTGATGGGGTGTTCGTTGGGTTAGAGGAAGCCCCTTTTGTGAGCGCTGCGACGACAGAAATATTTAGAGCTGGGATGGTGATGAGTTTAGAAACGCCGTATTACGGGATTGGTGTTGGTGGCATTATGATTGAAGATATGCTGCTTATTACTGAGGACGGAGTAGAAATGTTAAGTCATTTGCCTCGTGAATTAATTTCTTTCGGGCCAGTGGAATAAGGGGTGGTATATGAAGTGGTATCATTATTTAGTTATTTTTCCAATCCTCGCATTAACCGTAGGTATCTATTATGCCAATCAAGTAGAGCCTTTTGTTATGGGTTTGCCATTTTTAATGTTCTGGATTGTCTCATGGGTGATTGTTACAGCCTTAGTTATGTTATTAATCAATGTATTAGATAATAAAAATACGAAGGAAACATCATGAGTTCCGCATTAATTATTATTACAATTTTTTTCCTATTTAGCATTTATCTTGCTATCCGTGCTAAAAAAGGCAAAACGATGGATCACGAAGGGTGGTCTGTCGGTGGGCGCAGCTATGGTGCATTGCTAGTTTTCCTTCTAAGTGCAGGGGAAATATATACCACGTTTACTTTTCTTGGTGGAAGCGGCTGGGCTTACGGTAAAGGACCTGCAATTTTATATACCTTAGCGGTCAATGCTTTTATGGGGATCTTTTTATACTGGGTACACCCAAGAGTATGGCGCTTTGCAAAAGATAATGATGTCAGAACGATTTCTGAGTTATTTACCAAGAAATACCAAAGCCCGGGGTTAGGGTTATTAATTAGCTTGATTTCTATTGCTGCGATGGTGCCTTTATTTGTTTTGCAGCTTAAAGGATTAGGCATTATTGTTTCACAAGCGTCTTATGGCGCAATTCCTGCAGATATTGCCATATGGATTGGAATTATTGCAGTGACGTTGTTTGTGATGATCTCCGGTATTCATGGGTCAGCTTGGACATCAGCACTGAAAGATTTAATGATTTTAATTGTGGTCGTATTTATTGGTATTTATATCCCACTTCATTATTACGGTAGCTTTGGGGAGATGTTTAAAGCGATAGATACGGCGATGCCAAGCTTTTTAACATTCTCCGAAACGGGTCTAAATATCCCTTGGTATATTTCCACAATATTCTTATCTGTGGTTGCCTATTTCTGTTGGCCACATTATATGGCTGCGGTATTTACGGCTAAAGATGAAAAATCCTTAAAACGCAATAGTATTTTAATTCCTGCCTATAGCTTAATTATGTTATTTGCATTTTTTGTGGGTTATGCGTCTATATTACAAATTCCGCATCTTGAAGGTTCAGCTGTGGATTTATCGTTGTTTGAGATATCTAAAAGCACCTTCTCACCTATTGTGGTCGGTTTTATTGGTGCTGCTGGAATGTTAACGGCACTCGTCCCTGGTTCAATGTTGCTACTAACCACCTCTAATATGTTAGCGGGAGTTGTACAAAAAGCGATGGGGGTGAGTGAAGAAAAACGCCAGTCTGGTGTTTATGCACGCTTTATGGTGCCTGTCGTTGCGTTAGTCAGCTTGTATTTTATTTTCCACAGTAACGATACCTTGGTGGCTATTATGTTACTCGGGGTCAATATTGTTGCGCAGTTTTTCCCAGCTTTGTTGATGAGTTTTAAACAGAAAAATCCAATGACCCCTGCGGGCGCTATTTGTGGGATTTCCGCGGGGGTTTTATTTCTCGCGGTAACCTATATCGAGAAAATTTCTTTAGCGCAATTGTTCCCTTGGTTAGGGGAAAGTTTAAGTTTCATGAATATCGGTATTGCTGCATTTATTCTGAATATTATTGTGGCGGTAATAATTTCATTATTTAGCAAAACAAAGTAACAAGTGATATTTTAATTTTTTATTAATATTGCACCTTGTGATTATATCGCAGGGTGTATTTTTTATTTGATTAGTTTGAATTTAAATTCATTTAATAATTAACAATCAATTGATGAATATTATTATCTTATTTATCTTGTCAGCAATAAATTTAACCTTATAGTAATTTAAGCTACTTATATGAATCTTCCTTTAGGCTAATTTCTTACTGTTTTAAAAGGTGGATTTCTTAAGTTTTTACACGCTTAAATATTATTTGATATGAAGGATTCTTATTATGAAAAAAAATGAGTCAGTTGAATTATTGAAAAATCAGAAAGGAAAAGATAAATGCCCACCTAATAAATTAGCACTCTATACAAATATTGATTATAACAATTCAGAAATTGGCGATATTCTTTTAATATCTCCAGATATTCAACTTGATCAGAAGGAACTTGAATCATATGGATTTGATGTGGGGCATCATGATGGCGTTTCCTGTGTTGTTAACAATATGTCTAAAGCAGCTACGCTTGTCGCAGGTCTTAATCTTGATGGTGAAATATTACGAGTCCCTGCATTGTCTTCAATCGCGTCACTGGTTGGTTTAGGTTGGAATGATCTAACACGTTCTGTTGTTGCTGCCCCCGTTGAGTTAGTTACTTTAGAAATATCTTCTGAAAGCCCTCTCCAAAGTACATTAGGTAAAGTTAATAATATTGAAATTGATATAGTTAATAAAGGCAATGTTGCTGTTTATGGTGTCACATTAGAGATAACCACAAAAAATAGTGATGTAGCCAATGTCATTTCATACCCTGAATTAATTGATCTTCACTCAAATATGATCACCACAATCCCTGTATCTCTTGAAGGGAAAAATACGGGTGAAACACTATTAAGTGTTCGGATCCACACTCCGATTGGTGTTATTAATCAGGGAAGTAATACTTATGATGTAAAAGTCGAGGTAAAAGCTAGGGTTGAATTAAATCTAACGATAGATAAGCAAGTTACGTTATTAACCGGAGAGTCAAAGTCAGTCCCACTTAAGATTACGAATAACAGTGATACATTGGTTCGTAGTGCGATTATAAATGCGAATTCAGGGAATAGCTCTCTTGTTATAGTGGGTGAATTTGCTTCAACGGTTGATATAGACCGAAATAGTTCAAAGGTTGTTAATATTCCATTAAATGCAAGCTTAACGACAGTAGGTGATACGCAATTAGCCTGTAGCCTGACACTACCGAAAGGCTATGAAAATGAAGGTAATAATAATGCAATTTCTGCGATTACGGTGACAGCAGAAAGAGAATTAGAAGTTTTACAACAGTATCAAGCTAGTTGGGCTGGGGAAGGTGGTTATCTTTACAGCTACATGTTGACATTAAAATCACAAAATTCACGCGTTAATAAATGGCAACTCACATTCCAATTACCAGCTGGTGCTAAAGTTTCTGAAAACTGGTATGAAAGTCAAAAAAACTGGTTGACGAAGGAAGAAGTGGGTGGAAATGTTATTTTAGGTAATACGAGTGGACATACTATCGACCCGGGTATTGAACTTCCATTGCAAATACAGGTGGTTTATCTTGAGCAGGCAAAGGTGAATGAGTACATCTATGACTTGCACCTTCGACAAATAGGATAATATTTTTAAGTGATAATTCAGTCTTTATCATCATAAAAAAATGCCAATCAGTTTGAACTGGTTGGCATTTTTTACTTATAAAAGATAAATGAAATTTTAGTTAAGCGTTTTCGTTTTGTACTGCTTGGATAGCGGTTAACGCAACGGTATAAACGATGTCATCAACTAACGCACCACGAGACAAGTCATTGACTGGTTTACGCATACCTTGCAACATTGGACCGATGGAGACAAGGTCAGCAGAACGTTGTACGGCTTTATACGTGGTGTTACCAGTATTTAAGTCTGGGAAGATAAATACGGTCGCTTTACCTGCAACTGGCGAATTAGGCGCTTTGGATTTAGCTACATCAGCCATTACCGCGGCATCGTACTGTAATGGGCCATCAATCATCAGATCTGGGCGTTTTTCTTGAGCTAAACGGGTTGCTTCACGCACTTTCTCAACATCACTACCAGCACCTGAATCTCCTGTAGAGTAAGAAATCATCGCAACGCGTGGGTCAATACCGAATGCTTTTGCAGAATCAGCAGATTGGATAGCGATTTCTGATAATTGCTCTGCAGTTGGGTCTGGATTGATAGCACAGTCACCATAAACAAATACTTGTTCAGGTAATAGCATAAAGAAGACGGAAGAAACTAATGAGCTGCCCGGCGCTGTTTTAATTAATTGCAGCGGTGGACGGATGGTATTTGCTGTCGTATGAACAGCACCAGAAACTAGGCCATCAACTTCGCCTTTTTCCAGCATTAATGTCCCTAATACGACGTTATCTTCTAACTGCTCACGAGCAACAACCTCTGTCATTCCTTTGCTCTTACGTAATTCAACAAGGCGAGCAACGTATTCTTCGCGTACTTTAACTGGGTCAACAATTTCAATGCCGGTACCGAGTTCAATACCTTGTGCGGAAGCAACACGACGAATATCTTCTGGGTTACCTAACAGTACGCAAGTTGCAATGCCGCGCTCTGCACAGATAGATGCAGCTTTAACTGTGCGTGGTTCATCGCCTTCAGGAAGAACAATACGCTTGCCCGCTTTACGAGCTAACTCTGTTAACTGATAACGGAATGCAGGAGGTGATAAGCGGTTAGGGCGTTCAGAGTCTGCAACCAATGATTCAATCCAGTCGCTACTAATATGACGAGCGACATAGTTTTGAATTTTTTCAATACGCTCATGGTCATCCGCTGGAACTTCTAAGCTAAAGCTTTGTAAATTCAGCGATGTTTGCCATGTATTGCTTTTCACCATGAAAACAGGCAAGCCAGTTTCGAAGGCTTGTTCACAAAGTTGGCGAATAGGCGCATCGATGTTATAGCCACCAGTTAGTAGAACTGCACCGATTTCAACTCCGTTCATTGCCGCCAGTGATGCAGAAACTAATACATCAGGACGATCCGCTGAGGTCACTAATAATGAGCCTGGACGGAAGTGTTCAAGCATGTGCGGGATGCTACGTGCGCAGAAAGTCACAGATTTAACGCGACGAGTTTTGATTTCGCCTTCATTAACAATCTCTGCACCTAAGTGTTTTGCCATGTCAATTGCACGGGTGGCAATTAAATCGAAGTTCCATGGAATCGATGCCAGTACAGGCAGATTCAGCGCGGAAAGTTGCTTAGTATCGAGGTTAGCCACAGTCGCTTTAGTTGAATCGTCAAAAATTTCAGATAGGTCAGGGCGAGTACGACCTTGTTCATCAACAGGGGCATTCACCTTGTTGATGATCACACCAATAATATTTTTATTACGTTGGCCACCAAATTCGTTACGTACTAACTCTAAACGCTCTTGCATTTGTGGGATAGAGCTGTTGCCTGGTGCAGTGACGAAAACAATTTCTGCACCTAATGTTTTGGCAATTTCATAGTTTAATGATTGAGCAAATGAGTGTTTACGCGTTGGCACTAAACCTTCAATTAAAATTACTTCCGCATTTTTTGTGTGGTCATGATAGCGAGCTACGATTTCTTCCATTAACACATCTTTTTTAGAAGAGGTCAGTAGCGATTCAACGTATTCCATTGTCAGTGGTTCAACAATGGTGGTAATACTTGAATGAGAACGCAGGACTTCAGTGGTTTGGTCTTTATTGCCAGAGACGCGTGGCTGTGCGATAGGTTTGAAAACGCTTAATTGAACACCTTTTTGTTCCATTGAGCGAACGACACCTAGGCTAACGCTAGTTAAGCCAACGCTGGTGCCAGTAGGTATTAACATAATTGTACGGGACACGGGAACCTCTTTCTTTCGGTTACTCTAATGACAAAACGATACCGCCAGCAAGTTGCTGGCGGTAGAAGTTACTTATGCGGTTAAGCGCGCAGTATCTTGGGCGATAACCAACTCTTCATTGGTTGCGATAACCAGCGCTGGACGGCTATTATCGGTAGTGATTAAACCTTCTTTACCGAAGCGTGCCGCTAAGTTACGTTCGTGGTCATATTCGAAACCAAGGATAGCCAGTTTCTTCAAGGTGATTTCACGAACTTGTGCTGAGTTTTCACCAATACCACCGGTGAAGATGATAGCATCAAGACGGCCTTCCATCAGTGCACTATATGCACCAACGTATTTCGCTAAACGATGGCAGAAAACATCCATTGCGCGAGTTGCGTCTTCTTTAGCGCCGTAGTTATCTTCAACATAACGGCAGTCGCTTGTTACACCAGTTAAGCCTAATAACCCCGATTCTTTGGTTAGCATTTTGTTGATTTGATCAACGCTCATACCTAAAGAATCATGTAAATGGAAAATAATTGCAGGGTCGATATCACCGCTACGTGTTCCCATTACCAGGCCTTCTAATGGCGTTAAGCCCATTGAAGTATCAACACATTTACCGTTAACAATGGCAGTAACAGAACCACCGTTGCCTAAGTGGCAAGTGATAACATTGAGCTCATCAACAGGTTTGTTAAGCTTTTTCGCAGCTTCACGGGAAACATAGTAATGGCTTGTACCATGCGCACCATAGCGACGGATACTATGCTCTGAATATAATTCGTATGGCAGTGCATACAGATAAGCTTCCTGAGGCATGGTCTGATGGAATGCGGTATCAAAGACAGCGACATTTTTGTTGACCAGATGCGGGAAGGATTTTCTTGCTTCTTCAATACCGATGAGATGAGCAGGGTTATGCAATGGCGCGAATGGAATAGCCGCTTCAATGCCTTCGATCACTTCGTCTGTAATTAATACAGAGGAGGTAAACTTCTCACCACCATGAACAATACGGTGACCAATGGAGGTGATTTGCTCTGATAGCTCAGGTTTTTCAGCAAGAATAGTGTTAACAATGAAATCCAATGCTTCGCTATGCGCTGCACCAGCACCTAAAGGCGCTTCTTTCTTAGCACCATCCATTTTCCACTTAATACGGGCTTCCGGGAGGTTAAAGCACTCAGCTAATCCAGATAAAAATTCATCGCCATTAGTTGGGTCGATGATGGCGAATTTCAGTGAGGAGCTACCGCAGTTTAGAACCAGTACCAGCTTACTTGACATGGAAATACCTATCGTTAATTGTTGTTGTGAAGCCTTTTAAACAACATGAAAAGACTCAGATTAAAAATATACTGCTAGAGCCTAGCGTATTTATGACCTGAAACATCATGATTGATATCATGTTAAAGGCGAAAAAGTTAAAGATCGTGAGACCTCTAGGGGTTTGATAAAACAGGCGCTATCTTTTTTGCCAAGGTATATAAAAGTAAACCTTCGCACCTAGTGTTGAAATAACGACCAAAAACCCCAATATATATAACTGTTGTCTATCTTCAGTTTCGAAAATGGATAAAGCTACAAAGTAACAAATGCAACAGCAATTCTAAATGTGGCAGATTCTACTAAAAATATTTTATATTTTATACGTTTTTTTTAAAAATAGGGACTTTGATTGATTAAAATCATAAGTGACGTATAAAGTGGTGTTATAGCACAGGGTTACATTGCTATTAGAATAGCTGATATTTAGTAAAGTGACTTAACTTAAGGTAAATGTAATGAAATAATTTCGTTATCTTAAATGTGCTATCATTTTACTATGGCGCAATCTATAAATTATTGCCTCAGTTTTTAAGAAGTCGATAGGAAACGTTTCATGAGTACATTACAAAGTACACCGCCCGGTTTTTTTAAACGCTTTAGATTAGGTAACCGCTATCTGAAGACCTTTCCTATGGAAAAAAAACTGTCGCCAATCTTCCCCGAAATTCGCATCAACAAAGCTGTCCGCTTTGGTATTCGTTTTATGCCACCGATTGCAATTTTCACATTAGCATGGCAAATCGCGTTAGGTGGGCAATTGGGACCCGCCATTGCTACGGCACTTTTTGCCTGTAGTTTGCCAATGCAAGGTCTATGGTGGTTAGGAAAGCGTGCTTCGACGCCTCTGCCATCTAGCTTATTGAGCTGGTTTTATGAGATCCGTGATAAGTTTACAGAGGCGGGGATCGCTATGGCGCCGGTTGAGCACCAACCCGATTATATGGCGTTAGCTGACTTGCTAAAACGTGCATTTAACCAGCTAGACCGCTCTTTTATGGAAGATATCTAAGGGATGATTTCCACTAAAAGGTAGATTTAACAATAAGTAATGCAAAAAGCATGTTTAGATCAATAAAAGCGATGTTTTCACTGTCTATGATTGGTGTTGAATGCGAAGATAAGCCATACTTTTTAGTGGGAGAACCATGATGGAAATGACTAACGCACAACGCTTGATCTTATCTAATCAATATAAAATGATGACCATGCTTGACCCCGATAATGCAGAACGTTATCGCCGCCTACAAATCATTATTGAACGTGGCTTTGGTTTACAAATGCGTGAGTTAGACAGAGACTTCGGTCATTTAAGTGAAGACACCTGCCGTACTGTTATTGATATCATGGAAATGTACCATGCACTGCAAGTCTCCTACAGTAACATGGCTAACAAGGAAGACATTGATGGCCGACGCGTGCAATTTTTAGGTTTTGATGCTGCAACAGAAGCACGTTATTTGAGCTACGTTCGCTTTATGGTTAACACAGAAGGGCGTTATACCCACTTCGACAGTGGAACGCATGGCTTTAATTCGCAAACACCGATGTGGGAAAAATACAATCGTATGTTAGCGATTTGGCATGCGTGCCCGCGTCAGTATCATTTATCAGCGGTGGAGATTTCCCAGATCTTAAACGCCTAATGCTCGTCATTCTTCGCGCTGTCGCGTTGTTGACTGCGTTCGGCTACTCGGGTAACATACTTTTGTATGCTCCCCGAGATATCCTCTCTAGTCGCCTAGCGACAACGCGAATAATTTAGAGCAAGTTTGCTCGTCATACTTCACCTTGTCTCGTTGTTGGCTGCGTTCGGCTACTCGGGTCACATACTTTTGTATGCTCCCCGAGATATCCTCTCTAGTCGCTTAGCGACAACGCGAATTATTTAGAGCAAATAGAGTATAAAAAGTAAATAAAGTTTTAAAAAATCCCAATTTTAAATCAACATTCCTTTCCTGTTTTAACTCTCAAGTGCATTCAAATCTAAGTTATTAACGCAAATCTTGATTATTTTTGTTATTGAGGTTGCGCATTGGCGTCTATTTAGCGTTAACTAGTGGGCCAGAATCGATTCAATTATTGTGTGAATAGCAAATAAAGGGGTAGACGTGAAATTAAAGGCAAAAGGGTTTCTATTTGATTTAGATGGCACATTGGCAGATTCCTTGGCTGTGGTTGAGCGCTGTTGGTGTAAGTTTGGCGAACGAATTGGTGTAGACTCAGCCGAAGTCATTAATTTTATTCATGGAAAACCCGCGTTAACCAGTTTGCGTCACTTTTTACCCGAGGCGAGTGATGAAGAAATTATGGGGTATTTTCGCTGGTTAGAAAAAATGGAAAGCGAAGATGTGGAGGGCGTGGTTGCCCTGCCTGGCGCGATTGCCTTGCTGTCACGTTTAAATGAAATTGGGGCACCGTGGGCAATTGTCACTTCTGGCACCGTACCGATTGCCCATGGACGCCAGCAAGCGGCGGGTTTACCAGAACCTAAACATTGGGTGACATTTGAAAAAGTTACGAAAGGAAAGCCGGACCCAGAACCGTTCTTGCTTGGAGCCCAAGCACTTTCGCTTCCTGCAAAATCCTGTATTGCCTTTGAAGATGCGCAGGCAGGTATCCATTCTGCATTAACGGCAGGTTGCCAAGTGGTCGCAGTCCATGCACCAGAAGGCATGCCACGTCGTGATGAAATTCAAGTAATTGTAAGTTCATTGGCTCAAATTTCTGTTATGGGGCCTGACAATAATGGTGATTATGAACTTTTCGTGTCTAATTTGACTTAATGGTGATTTAATCAAAGAAATTCTCCGTAAAACATGCTTAACTGAATAAAATTCTTAGCAATGTTTTTTTTCGTCGAAAGGGGATATTTTGAACGGAGAATTGCTGTGGGTCTTAACCCTCCTATTAATTGCGATAGTTCTGTTTACCACAAATAAGATTCGCATGGATGTGGTCGCATTGCTTGTCATTGTCGCGTTTGTGTTGAGTGATACCTTAACATTAGAGCAAGCTACCGCAGGTTTTGCAGATCCTAACGTTCTGCTAATTGCAGCATTATTTGTTATTGGTGATGGGCTTGTTCGCACAGGCATCGCTTACCAAATGGGAGACTGGCTTGTTCGCGTTGCAGGAAGCAGCGAAAGCAAAATGCTGGTTTTCCTAATGCTCACCGTCGCTGGGTTAGGCGCTTTTATGAGCTCCACTGGCGTGGTGGCTATTTTTATTCCCGTCGTTTTAAGTGTCGCATCACGGATGAAAACATCGCCTAGTCGGTTAATGATGCCACTAGGCTTCGCGGGGCTCATCAGTGGGATGATGACACTAGTGGCCACGCCACCTAATATGGTGGTGAACAGTGAATTGGTACGTGAAGGGATCAAAGGCTTCCAATTTTTCTCTATTACCCCGATTGGTATTTTAATTTTATTCGCAGGTATTGCCTACATGTGGCTGACAAGGCGTTGGCTAGGCAGTAACGAACCAGACAAACTCCCTGAGCGCTATCGACGCACTTTCCGTGACTTAATTCGTGATTATAAATTGACAGGTAGAGCTCGCCGTCTTGCTATCCGCAAGGGGTCACCACTCATTGGCCATACACTTGACGAACTGCACTTGCGTTCCCGTTATGAGGCCAACGTGGTAGGGATTGAGCGTTGGCGTAAATTTCGTCGAGTGATGGTGAGTGCAACTGGGGGAACAGAGTTACGCGAGCGAGATGTCTTATTAGTCGATATTTCGGTGAGTGATGACGATTTACGCCAATTTTGTAGCGAACAACTCCTTGAACCGATGATTTTACGGGGAGATTATTTTTCAGACCAATCACGTGATGTGGGAATGGCTGAAGTATCGATGAATCCAGATTCTGAACTCTTGGGTAAATCTTTAAGAGACATTAAATTCCGTACTCGTTATGGCTTGAACGTGGTTGGTATTCGTCGAGATGGCGGGGCGTTGGACGGCAAGTTGGTAGATGAACCGCTTCGATTGGGTGATATTTTATTAGTCATTGGGGATTGGAAATTAATTCGCATTTTATCGACTAAGCCACGGAACTTCATTGTATTGAATCTGGCTGCTGAAGTAGAGGCGGTGGCACCTGCTGCATCTCAGGCTCCTCATGCCTTATTTTGTTTGGCATTAATGGTCGCAATGATGGTGACCAATGAAATTCCTAACTTTATTGCAGCACTTATTGCCTGCTTGTTAATGGGGAAATTTCGCTGTATTGATATGGAAAGTGCCTATAAGTCAATTCACTGGCCGAGTATTATATTAATTGTTGGGATGATGCCTTTTGCACTAGCACTGCAAGAAACGGGAGGGATTGCCCTTGCCGTTGATGCGTTAATGAAAGTTGCTGGTGGGTTAGGGCCACATGTGATGCTATTGTGCCTGTTTATTCTGTGCGCCTCTATTGGGTTATTTATTTCTAATACCGCAACTGCAGTGCTAATGGCTCCGATTGCCATTGCTGCGGCTCGCCAAATGGATGTCTCACCGTTGCCTTTTGCGATGATTGTTGGCATTGCCGCATCCGCAGCCTTTATGACCCCCGTTTCATCACCAGTTAATACCTTAGTTTTAGGGCCTGGAGGTTATAAATTTTCGGACTTTTTGAAAGTGGGTGTGCCATTCACTATTATTGTGATGTTTATTAGTATTGCAGTTGTGCCTATTTTATTTCCATTCTAAGAAATTACATTAATGGTTAATTGATATTTTTAATTAACCATTCCTCTTTTATTTATCAATTAAACGATATTAATTATAATTTACTCTCCTGTATTTTAACTTACCATTAATTTCGAATCAAAATACATAATATTAATTCAATTATTAAGAGGTGAATTTATGGTTCAAGTCAAAAATATACAAGAAAGGTATTATTATGGTTATGCAACATTTGAGAATTTTTGGGGAAAAGATATAAAAATGTGACTCTAACACATCTCGCGTCTGTTCTTTGGATGAATACGAAAGATCAGTAACATATTGAACATGTACCGAATAAAGGTATTTTAGAAAATTGTTTTGGGTTCAAATACTATATAGGTGTAGGGTCTGATATTTGGCATATTAAATTTTGGACTTACGAACGTGAGGTTTATGAATGTAAACATGATGTTAGTTGTAATATAACATCTGGGGATGGTGGTGGAGTTATATTAGGAATTAATGGCGAGTCTAGAAAACTATACGCACATTTTTCTTCATCTTCAGATTGTTCGACGGGTATCAGTTCGGCATAAAAAACTGAATAATTACATAAAAATATAAAGTTATCGAGTGTTAAAATAAGGAACGATACGCCCATTCCTTATTTTAAATTAATTACTAATTTCATCTAATGATAGGGTAAAACTTGGCACAAACGTTTTCATAAAATACTCCATTTCTGGACTATTTCTTTCGGCAAGCATTTTTTCTAGCCGTCTTTTGGCTAATTTAAATTCACTATTGCCCGCAGATAGCTCTTCTAAACATTTTAAGTAGGCACACAGCGTATCAGCTTGTTTAACAATAAAATGCTCTTCTTCTGATTGTATATCTTCAATTAGTAGCGCTTTAAAATCCGCTTGTAGTTCTTCTGGGAGCATATCGAGTAGTTTTTGCTGAGCGAATTTTTCTATTTTTTTGTATTCATGAGCAATTTGCTGGTTGTGATACTTAATTGGGGTTGGTAAATCCCCTGTAATCACTTCACTAGCATCATGGTACATCGCATACAAAGCAATTTTTTCTGCGTTGACGTTCCCTGCGAACTTACGGTTTTTAATGATAGCGAGCGCATGGGCAACCATAGCTACTTGGAGACTATGTTCAGAGACATTCTCTGTTCGGACATTACGCATTAACGGCCAGCGGTGGATTAACTTCATTCTAGCAAGATGGGCGAAAAAGTAGCTCATAAGTCCTCTTCTTTAGTGTCTGCAAACGAAAAAAATTATAACGGAAATAATGTAGCAGCGATATAATTTTATTGTTTTTTAATAAGTTACTCTCTAGTAATTATGTTCTAATATCTATTTTGCATATTAAGATAATCATAATAATATAATCAATTTTAGATTATAACTTAACTGCTATTTTAATTGTGTTGAATTATGTAATCAAAAAAATATAATGGATGTTCAATCCGGAAATAAAGAGGCAATATGAAATATTTTCCATTTATATTATTGGGCTTTTTCCTTGTGGCAATTTATTTTATTTCTATTCTTTGATTATCAAAATAATACAGTCTATTAATGATGGCTAAATTTAGAATAAAAAAAGCCTCCGGAATTAGGAGGCTTTTTATTATTTTGAATAAATTTTTATTGGCGATAGCCTTCAAGGAAGCGGCCGAATTTATTAATCGCCATTTCAAGGTCATCCGCATAAGGTAGCGTAACGATGCGGAAATGGTCAGGTTCAGGCCAGTTAAATGCGGTACCTTGAACTAACAACACTTTTTCTTGTAGTAACAGGTCTAAAATCATTTTTTGGTCATCATAGATATTAAATCGTTTAATATCTATTTTCGGGAACATATACAGGGCACCTTGTGGTTTTACACATGAAACGCCGGGTATTTGGTTGATCAATTCCCATGCACGATTACGTTGCTCATATAAACGGCCGCCTGGTTGAATGAATTCACTAATACTTTGGTAGCCACCCAGTGCAGTTTGAATGGCATGCTGCATCGGCACGTTTGCGCATAGGCGCATAGAGGCTAGCATTTCTAAACCTTCAATATAGCTTTTCGCATGTTTTTTCGGGCCGTTTAATACCATCCAACCTTGGCGGAAGCCAGCGACGCGATACGTTTTAGATAATCCATTAAATGTAATGGTTAATAAATCAGGGGCGAGGGCGGCAATAGAGTGGTGCACTGCATCATCATAAAGAATTTTATCGTAAATCTCATCAGCATAAATAATAAGATTGTGCTGGCGAGCCAATTCGACAATTTCCATTAATAGGTCTTTGCTGTAGACCGCACCCGTTGGGTTATTGGGGTTAATGACCACAATACCACGTGTTCTTGGTGTGATTTTTTTGCGAATATCTTCAATATCAGGCATCCAACCTTGCTGTTCATCACACATATAATGAACTGCTTTTCCTCCCGAAAGGGAAACTGCAGCAGTCCATAATGGATAATCAGGCGCTGGTACTAACATTTCATCACCATTATTAAGCAGTGCTTGCATGGCTTGTACGATTAATTCGGAAACACCATTACCAATGTAGACATCTTCTACTGTCATTTCATGAATGCCACGAGCTTGGTAATGCTGCACAATCGCTTTACGGGCAGAATACAAGCCTTTTGAGTCGCAATAACCTTGAGAACTTGGCAGATTACGCAAGACATCCACAAGGATTTCATCTGGAGCTTCAAAACCAAACGGGGCCGGATTACCAATATTGAGTTTGAGGACTTTGTTGCCTTCTTCTTCTAGGCGCTTCGCTTCTTTTAATACGGGCCCACGAATGTCATAGCAAACATTATCGAGCTTACTGGATTTAGTTAGATTATTCATAGTTCTCTCATTACCCTAAGGGTTGCATTGGTCGGGCCGACGTTATTCCTTTACTGTACTCCTCCCTCAGAAGCTTTTGAAGATGCAAGGTTATTTTTGGTGTAAAAGGTTGGTTTACGCTTAAATGTAATGTTTGGTATCTTATTATTTATTTTAGGCTGGCTGTATATTCTTATAATATTGAACTGGTTGAATTATAATATCGACATTCTTTGATGTTTTGGAGTATAAAAAGTAAAAAAGCATAAAAATAGCGGAAAAAAAGAAAATTGTATCAAAATGTAATATTAAGCATTGAATCATTAAATCAGACATGATTTTTTTGCTGTAATAGCCTTTTTTTATAATAATCAGGGCGATTTTGTTAGTAATATTGATTGTTTCAAGCTGCTTTCTTTAACCAAAAGTGCTGCTTAAAATTATAACCATTTGATATTTTTGACTATATAAAAATAGTGAAACGAATTTTATAATGTGCTTACATTAAAATAATTGTGATTACATTAAATATGTTACTATTTAAGCGTAACCTATCAAGTGCGTTTTAGCGTGTTTTTTAGGAAATCATCCCACTTTTATTAAAATTATTTGATTTTTGGAAGTATGCTATTTGTACCCTGCTCTATCGTTAGCGATTAATGAGCTGGATGCAAAAAAGTAAAATAATGAGAAGTCATTGCAGATCTATGGATTAGAAATGCACTCACTTAGTAGTCTTAGTAGTCGCTATAAACTCGCTGATTCTCATGGAGGAGAGCAGAAACACCAGGTAACATAAAATTATATAAGAGAATGAACGATGATAAATTCCAATCGTCCCATCATGAACCTAGATCTTGATTTGCTACGTACTTTCGTCGCTGTCGCAGATCTTAACACATTTGCAGCCGCAGCTGCAGCCGTTTGTCGAACACAATCTGCTGTGAGCCAGCAAATGCAACGTTTAGAGCAATTAGTCGGCCGTGAGCTTTTCGCTCGCCATGGGCGAAATAAACTGCTCACCGCGCACGGATTACAATTACTTGGCTACGCAAGGCAAATACTTCGCGCCAATGATGATGCTACAGCGTCATTAACTTATAATGACGCTGATGGTGAATTGCGTATTGGCGCATCCGATGACACCGTCGATATCTTATTACCTTTCTTACTTAATCGTATCGCGTCTGTTTATCCAAGAATTGCCGTAGAAGTGCGCATTAAACGAGCACAATTTATTGAGTCAATGCTTGATAATCATGAGATAGACCTTGCTTTAACAACAGCAAGAATTAGTCACCACCCTAAAACAGCGTTAAGAACAGTGCCTGTTTTGTGGCACAGTGCACCTGATTTTCAATTGCGTCCCAATGAGCCAGTTCCATTAGTTGTGATGGATGAAACCAATCCATATCGTAAACTTTGTACTAGTGCTCTTGATGATGCAGGTTTGTCATGGCATGTTGCGTATGAAGCAGCTTCTTTACCTGCTGTTCGTGCGGCAGTCAATGCAGAGGTTGGGGTAACCGCTAGACCAATGGAAATGCAAAATGCAGATTTACGTATTTTGAATGAATCAGATGGGCTACCACGCTTACCAGATATTCAGTATTGGTTGTATAAGAATGCAGACGAGCAAAAAGATTTTGTTCTGACAGTATTCAGTGCGATTGAAAACAAAAAAATCCCTTATGTTGCAGCCTCAGCAAGTGAGTTGATGGATAGCAGCGAGGAAGGTAATTAAGTTAATCGATTCATCTGGTTATCTTAACGCCAATACTTAATTAATTTATTGTAATGACGGTAATCCCAATACGTTTGGGATTACCGTTTTTTTATGTCATTTTTGCCAATCTATTACGGGATCACTTGTTTGTGATCAATGAGTTATTGGCTATGTACAAATAAAATCAACATGTTAATCGCAGTCTAAATAAGACGTGAGCAGCGGTTGAGGTGGTTATCTCAATTAAATGGCTAACGTACAGACTAATTGAGCGGTTAGATAACAGATAATGTGAATTGATACGGATGACTGAAACGATTATTTCAAAGTATGGAACTCATTTTTCAATATTGGGGATCGGTATCGAGAAATTGGTTTTTATACATGTTTAAATAATGCTCAGTGATATTTTTAATCGGTTATCAAATTCAAATTTATCGATTTTTTATCAATATCCGCTCATAAAAAAAGCAATTAACCACTTAATAAGTATGGTTAAATGTGAAAGACCATGAAATAATTGTGATGTAGCTGGCATAACCTGAATTTCATTGTTTAGTTAACAGTTTGTTATGTTATTAACAATGTTTTTTTATTGAAGAGATAAAATAGCGCTTGAATGTCAGTTAGTTACTTGAAGTTATGCGTTAAAAAGAGTTACAAAGACTTAAAGTGAAATTGAATGCTATGTAAACAAATTGAGTACTTTTTCAATAAAAGTGTGCGTTAGATCAAATAAAAAGCGCAATTTTTCATCTGTTAAGACAGGTTTTTCCTGAGATAATGGTGTAGTAAAAACGAATAATCAGTTAAACTAGTTTGCGTGTTTACTTGAGTATCATTACACTGACACGTTTTAGCAGATTATGGTTACTTTTTGTTGTTCTGTTGTTTTCAAAGTGTGAAGTTTTTGTAACAAATACGGGTTATTTTACTTAATTTAAGTAAAATAAATTGTAATGAGAGAGGACAAACCAAACGCAGTCAACAGACTGATTTAAGTTTGGGGATATTTTAGTTTGTGATCAATTTTGGTCTTTCTTCTCGATTAACTGGGCAATTGTGGTGCAACTCTGCCGTGATGTAAAAAAGAGCAGTTAACACACCATAAGTAATGAGTAAGCAACGAGTATGTCTACATCAATCCTAGCGTTAGCCCATAACTGGGCGTTTGCGATATTCCTTATCGGCACTATCGGTCTTTGTGCTTTCATGTTGGTCGCAGGTCACTTTTTAGGTAGCCGCGCCAAAGCCAGAACAAAACATGTTCCTTATGAGTCCGGTATCGACTCGGTCGGTAGTGCACGTCTCCGCATGTCTGCTAAGTTTTACTTAGTCGCCATGTTTTTCGTTATCTTCGATGTTGAAGCCATGTTCTTATTTGCATGGTCAGTTGCCATCCGCGAAGCCGGTTGGGTAGGTTTCATCGAAGCCGCGATCTTTATTTTGGTATTGTTGGCGGGACTGTTTTATCTCGTTCGCGTAGGAGCATTGGATTGGACTCCAGTCCGTTCCCGCGGAAAAGTTAAGCATCCTAGTGAAGTTATTAAAATCAGCAATCGTCATCCGCAGTAAAAAGCGAGGCATTATACAATGGATTATACGCTCACCCGCATAGATCCGAACGGTGAGAACGACCGTTACCCACTGCAAACCCAGGAAATCGTCACTGATCCACTGGAGCAGCAAGTTGAAAACAGTGTTTACATGGGGAAACTTTCTCATGCACTTCACGATGTGGTTAACTGGGGGCGCAAAAACTCTCTCTGGCCATATAACTTTGGTCTTTCATGTTGCTATGTAGAAATGGTGACTTCGTTCACGGCTGTTCATGACGTCGCCCGCTTTGGTGCAGAAGTACTGCGTGCTTCACCTCGTCAAGCCGATTTCATGGTAGTAGCAGGTACCTGTTTCACTAAAATGGCGCCTGTTATTCAACGTCTGTATGACCAAATGCTTGAACCAAAATGGGTAATCTCCATGGGTTCATGTGCCAACTCTGGTGGCATGTATGACATTTATTCTGTTGTACAAGGCGTCGATAAATTTATTCCTGTGGATGTGTATATTCCAGGTTGCCCACCGCGTCCAGAAGCCTATATGCAGGCTCTGCTTCTGTTGCAAGAATCTATCGGTAAAGAGCGTCGACCGCTGTCTTGGGTTGTTGGAGACCAAGGGGTTTACCGTGCCAATATGCAATCAGAAAGAGAAAGAAAGCACGGTGAACGTATTGCAGTGACTAACCTGCGTACACCAGACGAAATTTAAGGCTTAAAGCCATACAGCGTAACAGAGCAATGTTGTTGCGAAATAATAAACCTGATCAAGCGTTATGGTGAAGAATGATGACAGATCAGATAGCGCAAGCGAGTAGTACCCAGCCAGGATGGCAGACACAGGATCATTTAAACGACCCTGTGCTTCTGGAACTGCGCAATCAATTTGGGCCGGATGCCTTTTCTGTTCAAGCAACTCGTACTGGCATGCCAGTGGTTTGGGTGCGTCGTGAACAGTTACTGGAAGTGGTCGATTTCCTAAAGAAATTACCAAAACCGTATGTCATGTTATTTGACTTACATGGGGTAGATGAGCGTCAACGAATTCACCGTCAAGGTCTGCCAGAAGCAGACTTTAGTGTTTTCTACCACTTCATCTCTATCGATCGTAACCGCGATATCATGTTAAAAGTCGCTCTTAATGAGAAAGACTTAAACGTGCCTTCGATCGTTTCACTGTTCCCGAATGCGAATTGGCATGAACGTGAAGTGTGGGATATGTTCGGTATCACCTTCCAAGGTCACCCAAATTTACGCCGCCTTTTAATGTCTCCAAGCTGGGAAGGTCATCCGCTGCGTAAGGATTATCCTGCGCGTGCGACTGAGTTTGACCCTTTTGTGCTGACTAAGCAGAAACAAGATCTGGAAATGGAAGCTTTGACTTTCAAACCAGAAGAGTGGGGCATGGCACGTGGAAATGAAAACGAAGATTTCATGTTCCTGAACTTGGGGCCAAACCACCCATCCTCACACGGTGCGTTCCGTATCGTGCTGCAATTGGATGGTGAAGAAATTATCGACTGTGTGCCCGATATCGGCTACCACCACCGTGGCGCTGAAAAAATGGGTGAACGCCAGTCGTGGCATAGCTACATTCCTTACACTGACCGTATCGAGTACCTCGGCGGTTGTGTGAATGAAATGCCATATGTGTTGGCCGTTGAAAAACTGGCTGGTATTGAAGTGCCGGATCGCGTGAAAACCATTCGTGTCATGTTGTCTGAGTTATTCCGTATCAACAGCCACTTACTGTATATCAGTACCTATATCCAAGACGTTGGTGCGATGACCCCGGTCTTCTTTGCGTTTACCGACCGTCAAAAAGTCTACAACGTCATTGAAGCAATTACCGGTTTCCGTATGCACCCCGCATGGTTCCGTATCGGTGGTGTTGCGCACGACTTACCGCGTGGTTGGGAAAAACTGCTGCGTGAGTTATTAGACTGGTTGCCAAAACGTTTAGAGTCTTATGTAACTTCTGCACTGAAAAACTCCATCTTAAAAGGTCGCTCTATCGGTACTGCAATGTACTCAAAAGAAGAGGCGTTGGCATGGGGTGTGACAGGAGCTGGATTACGTGCAACAGGCGTTGATTTTGACGTACGTAAATGGCGTCCATATTCAGGCTATGAAAACTTCGAGTTTGATATTCCTATCGCTCATAACGGTGACTGTTATGACCGCGTGATGATCAAAGTGGAAGAGATGCGTCAGAGTATCCGTATTCTTGAGCAATGCTATAAGAATATGCCAGAAGGCCCATTCAAAGCTGACCATCCACTGACAACTCCGCCACCAAAAGAACGCACGTTGCAGCACATCGAAACCTTGATCAACCACTTCTTGCAAGTGTCTTGGGGGCCGGTGATGCCAGCAAATGAGTCATTCCAGATGGTTGAAGCTACGAAGGGTATCAACAGCTACTACTTAACCAGTGATGGTAGCACCATGAGCTACCGTACGCGTATTCGTACCCCGAGCTATGAGCACTTACAGCAAATTCCTGCGGTGATCAGAGGTAGTTTAGTTTCAGACTTAATCGTCTATCTGGGTAGTATCGATTTTGTAATGTCGGATGTGGATCGCTAACCATGCATAATGAACATAACGAAAATGAGAAGCACAATGAGCTCAATGTCGTGAATGTGTTTGAACCGCAAGTCAATCATGGCTTTGTCTTAACAGAGAAAGAGCGTGAAGAGATTGAAGGTGAGAAACACCATTACGAAGATGCACGTGCTGCCTCAATTGAAGCACTGAAAATTGTGCAAAAAAACCGCGGTTGGGTTGAAGATGGTGCGATCCATGCTATCGCTGACGTCTTAGGCATCCCAGCCAGTGATGTTGAAGGTGTGGCGACATTCTATAGCCAAATCTTCCGCCAGCCAGTGGGTCGCCACATTATTCGCTATTGCGACAGTGTTGTTTGCCATATTACAGGTTATCAGAGCTTAGAAGCTGAAATCATTAAACAGCTGAATATTCGCCCGGGCCAAACAACAGCCGATGGTCGCTTTACGTTGCTGCCAACCTGTTGCTTGGGTAACTGTGACAAAGGTCCTACGATGATGATCGATGAGGACACTCACAGCTACGTGCAGCCTGAAAATATTCAAAAATTACTGGAGCAGTATCCATGACAAATTCTGTTAATCCAGTGATCCGTACTGCTGAAACTCATCCTCTAACATGGCGTTTGCGTGATGACAATCAGCCTGTTTGGTTAGATGAGTATCGCAGTAAGAACGGATACAAAGGTCTTGAGCGTGCGCTCAAAGGCATGGCTCCCGATGAAGTTGTGAATCTTGTAAAAGACGCTGGCCTGAAAGGGCGCGGCGGTGCGGGTTTCTCAACGGGTCTGAAATGGAGCCTGATGCCAAAAGACGAAAACATGAAACTGCGTTACTTCTTATGTAATGCGGATGAAATGGAACCGGGCACCTATAAAGACCGTTTATTGATGGAGCAACTCCCTCACTTGTTAGTTGAAGGGATGATCACAGGCGCTTATGCACTTAAAGCCTATCGTGGTTATATCTTCTTACGGGGTGAGTATGTTGAAGCTGCGCAAAATCTGCGCCGTGCCATCGAAGAAGCCAAAGCGGCGGGCCTGTTAGGCAAAAATATCCTCGGTTCAGGTTTTGATTTCGAACTATTTGTTCACACCGGCGCTGGGCGTTATATCTGCGGTGAAGAAACTGCACTGATTAACTCCTTAGAAGGCCGTCGCGCTAACCCACGTTCTAAGCCACCATTCCCTGCAACATCAGGTGCTTGGGGTAAACCAACTTGTGTCAATAACGTCGAAACTATTTGTAACGTGCCAGCAATTTTAGAGCACGGCGACCAATGGTATATCGATTTAAGCGCAGGTAAGAGTAAAGACGCGGGCACGAAATTGATGGGCTTCTCTGGCCGCGTGAAAAATCCGGGTTTATGGGAATTGCCATTTGGTACCACGGCACGTGAAGTGTTGGAAGATTACGCAGGTGGTATGCGTGATGGACTGAAATTAAAAGCATGGCAGCCAGGTGGGGCAGGGACAGATTTCCTGACCAACGACCACCTCGACTTACCGATGGATTTCGAAAATATTGCTAAAGCAGGTAGCCGTCTTGGTACTGCATTAGCGATGGCGGTTGATCATGAAATCAACATGGTTTCTTTAGTGCGTAACTTAGAAACCTTCTTTGCCCGTGAATCCTGTGGTTGGTGTACGCCGTGCCGCGATGGTCTGCCATGGAGTGTGAAAATTTTACAAGCGCTGGAAAAAGGCGAAGGGCAACCGGGGGATATTGAAACCCTAGAGCAGCTGTGCCGTTTCTTAGGGCCGGGTAAAACTTTCTGCGCTCACGCACCGGGTGCGGTCGAACCGCTACAAAGTGCCATCAAATATTTCCGTGATGAATTCGAAGCGGGTATCTCGCAAAAAGATCTGCGTAACATTGTGCAGATTGCGGGTATCCAACCCAACCTGCTGAAGCAGCGCTGGTAATTGTTTAGCGATTGAGCAACCGCTAAATAGATTTTTCACGAAGAACGTATTTTTGATTAACGCCTGCTTTATGCGGGCCTTTGGGAAGCATGCTGACTATGGCTACAATATATGTAGACGGCAAAGAATATGACGTAAACGGGTCTGAAAACCTGTTACAAGCCTGTCTTTCTCTAGGGCTAGATATTCCTTATTTTTGCTGGCATCCGGCGCTGGGAAGCGTTGGCGCTTGCCGCCAGTGTGCGGTTAAGCAGTATCAGAACGCAGATGACACACGCGGTCGCCTAGTAATGTCTTGTATGACACCCGCAACGGAAGGGACTTACATCTCTATTGATGATGAAGAAGCCAAACAATTCCGTGAAAGTGTTGTGGAATGGCTGATGACCAACCATCCTCATGACTGTCCAGTCTGTGAGGAAGGGGGAAACTGTCACCTACAAGATATGACGGTGATGACCGGTCATAACATGCGTAAATATCGTTTTACGAAACGTACTCACATTAACCAAGACCTCGGTCCATTTATTAGTCATGAAATGAACCGTTGTATCGCGTGTTATCGTTGTGTTCGTTACTACAAAGATTACGCAGATGGCACAGACTTGGGTGTGTATGGTGCACATAACTATGTGTATTTCGGTCGTACTGAAGACGGTACACTGGAAAGTGAGTTCTCCGGTAACTTAGTTGAAGTTTGTCCTACTGGGGTATTCACTGATAAAACACATTCAGAGCGCTATAACCGTAAGTGGGATATGCAGTTTGCACCCGGTATCTGCCAACAGTGCAGTATCGGTTGTAACACGAGTCCGGGTGAGCGTTATGGTGAAATCCGTCGTATCGAAAACCGTTATAACGGTTCGGTAAACCACTATTTCCTGTGCGACCGTGGTCGTTTTGGTTACGGTTATGTCAACCGTAAAGATCGTCCTCGTCAAGCGGTACTCAATAAAAATGGCGTCAAACAAGTCATTTCGGCTATCGAAGCAATGCAAAGTGGTGCGCAAATTATCAATCAAGCGAAAAAAGTGATTGGTATCGGCTCTCCACGCGCGAGCGTTGAAAGCAACTATGCATTGCGCGCATTAGTCGGAGCAGATAACTTCTATTCAGGTATTTCTGCGGGAGAGCAACGCCGCTTAGCGCTGATGCAAAACATCCTGCAAAACGGCGGTATCTATACGCCAACATTGCGTGAAATAGAAGGCTATGATGCGGTACTGGTACTGGGTGAAGATTTAACTCAGACAGGTGCACGTATGGCGTTATCTGTTCGCCAAGCGGTGAAAGGTAAAGCACGTGAAATGGCCGCAGCGCAAAAAGTCGCTGACTGGCAAATCGCCGCAATCATGAATATTGGTCAACATGCAAAATATCCGCTGTTTATTACCAACGTTGATGATACGCGTTTAGACGATGTGGCTGCCTTTAATTATCGTGCACCAGTAGCTGACCAAGCACGTTTCGGTTTTGCTATCGCCAATATGATTAACGGCGAAGCCCCTGCGGTGAATGATTTACCCGCAGACTTAAAAGCCAAAGTTGAAACCATTGCTCAGGCATTAGCTGGCGCGAAAAAACCATTAATTATTAGTGGTAGCCATAGTGCCAGCGAGGCAATGATCCAAGCGGCCGCTAACGTGGCATTTGCGTTAAAAGCCAAAGGCGCGAATGTTGGGTTATCTTACTTAGCATCTCATGCCAATAGCTTCGGTCTGGCAATGATGAACGCACAGCCATTAGACAGCGCTTTAGCTCGCATTGAAGCGAACGAAGCGGATGTGGCTATCGTTATCGAAAATGACCTGTACCGTCACAGCAGCGTGGATGCTGTCAATAGCGCATTAGCGAAATTGAGCCACTTGATTGTTGCAGATCATCAGCAAACCGACATCATGGATAAAGCAACATTGGTTCTGCCAGCAGCAAGCTTTGCTGAAGCAGACGGTACGTTGATTAACCAAGAAGGTCGTGCGCAGCGTTTCTTCCAAGCCTTTGACCCAACTTATTACGACAAAGCTATCGTGATGAACGAAAGCTGGCGCTGGATGCATTCACTGCAAACTGAAGCGCAAGAGCGTGATGCGGATTGGTCGCAACTTGATCACGTTATCGCAGATTGTGTTGCCGCAATGCCACAATTCTCGGGTATGGTAGATGCTGCACCAAAAGCGTCTTTCCGTATTCGTGGTCAAAAACTGGCGCGTGAACCACATCGTTACAGTGGTCGTACAGCGATGCTAGCAAATCAATCTGTTCATGAACCTCGTCAACCGCAAGATATTGACTCTCCATTTGCTTTCTCAATGGAAGGGAACAACAGCGCAACCGCGCCACGCCAGCAAATTCCATTTGCATGGGCGCCGGGTTGGAACTCACCACAAGCCTGGAACAAATTCCAAGCCGAAGTGGGGGGGCACCTGTTATTTGGTGACCCGGGTATCCGTTTGTTCAATTCAACACAGAGCAAATTGGCTTACTTCACTGAAATTCCAGCGGCTTATCAAGCCAATGAAGCTCAGTGGGTTGTCGCACCTTATTACCACCTGTTCGGCAGTGATGAAATGTCACAGCGGTCAGAAGTAATTCAAGAGCGTATGCCTGAGCCTTATATCATGCTGAACACGCAAGATGCTGCGTCACTCGGCCTGTCAGCAGGAACTAAAGCGGAGTTTAGCCATGCAGGTCAAGTGTTTAACTTGACTGTCCGCCTAAGTAATCACCTGTCTACAGGTCAAATTGGCTTACCGTTAGGAATGCCAGGTATCGCACCTTCAATGGCTGGCGTGTCAGTCAATAATCTGCGGAGGGGAGCATGATGGATTGGATTTCTCCTGAAGTGATGGAAGTGTTAATTTCCATCCTTAAATCTGTCGTCATATTATTGGTTGTTGTGACTTGTGGGGCATACATGAGTCTGGGAGAGCGCCGTATTCTCGGTCTGTTCCAGAACCGTTATGGCCCTAACCGCGTGGGTCCGTTTGGGATGGGCCAGTTAATCGCGGATATGTTCAAAATGCTGTTTAAAGAAGACTGGATCCCGCAGTTTGCTGACAAGAAAATCTTTACGCTTGCACCAGTGATTGCGTTTTGTTCACTGTTCTTAGCATTTGCCATCGTCCCTGTTAGCCCGACTTGGCATGTTGCAGACCTCAATATCGGGATTTTATTCTTCCTGATGATGGCGGGTCTCGCTGTCTATGCGGTGTTATTCGCAGGTTGGTCAAGTAACAACAAATACTCATTATTAGGTGCGATGCGTGCGTCAGCACAAACCGTGAGTTACGAAGTGTTCTTAGGCCTTTCTTTAATGGGTGTGGTTGCACAAGCAGGTTCATTCAACCTGATTGATATTGTGAACTCCCAAGAAGGCATGTGGAATATTATTCCGCAGTTCTTTGGTTTTGTGACTTTTGCGATAGCGGGCGTTGCGGTATGTCACCGTCATCCGTTTGACCAACCGGAAGCAGAACAAGAGATTGCGGATGGTTACCACGTTGAATACTCAGGTATGAAGTTTGGTTTGTTCTTCGTCGGTGAGTATATCGGTATCGTAACGGTTTCTGCACTGATTGTGACGCTGTTCTTTGGTGGCTGGCATGGTCCATTCCTGCCGTCATTCTTGTGGTTTGCTATCAAAACTGGCTTCTTCATGATGATGTTTATCTTGATCCGTGCCTCTTTACCGCGTCCACGTTATGACCAAGTGATGTCTTTCGGTTGGAAAATTTGTCTGCCGTTGACACTGCTTAATCTGCTGGGTACTGCAGCAGTGATTTTATACAACGCTCAGTAAGGGGTGATTGAACCATGACATTGAAAGAGTTATTGGTCGGTTTCGCCACCCAAGTACGTAGTATTTGGATGGTCGGCCTGCATGCGTTCGATAAACGCGAAACGCAAATGTATCCAGAAGAGCCGGTTTATCTGCCACCCCGTTACCGTGGGCGTATCGTGTTAACACGCGACCCTGACGGTGAAGAGCGTTGTGTTGCGTGTAACTTATGTGCGGTTGCTTGCCCTGTGGGATGTATCTCACTGCAAAAAGCTGAACATGAAGACGGCCGCTGGTACCCTGAATTTTTCCGCGTTAACTTTTCGCGCTGTATTTTCTGTGGTCTGTGTGAAGAGGCTTGCCCAACCACGGCAATCCAATTAACACCTGATTTTGAAATGGCCGATTGGAGACGTCAGGATCTGGTTTACGAGAAAAATGACCTGTTGATTTCAGGTCCGGGTAAATATCCTGATTATAACTTTTACCGTAAATCGGGTATGGCGATTGCAGGTAAAGACAAAGGTGAAGCGGATAACGAAGCGAAACCGATTAACGTCAAAGACCTGTTGCCATAAGGAGCGATATTCATGGAATTTACATTTTATATCGCCGGTCTAGTTGCCATTTTAGCAACTTTAAGGGTGATAACGAATACAAATCCGGTGCATGCACTGTTGTATCTGGTTGTTTCTCTGCTGGCTCTGTCAATGGTGTTTTTCTCCCTCGGCGCGTATTTTGCTGGGGCGTTGGAAATCATCGTATATGCAGGTGCCATTATGGTCCTGTTCGTGTTCGTCGTGATGATGCTCAACTTAGGGCGTTCTGTTCAAGAACAAGAGCGCGCTTGGTTGACGCCGAAAAACTGGATTGGCCCTGCGGTGTTATCCGCGGTTTTATTGGCTATCTTAGTTTACGGCATTACCTCGTTGTCTTATCAAGAAGGCATTGAGGGAACCATCATTGGGGCGAAAGAAGTGGGAATTAGCCTATTTGGGCCGTATGTTCTGGCTGTCGAATTGGCATCTTTGTTATTACTCGCAGGTTTAGTGGTAGCATTCCACGTTGGACGTGACCGTAAAGAAAACGGCGCTGACCTTGTCAGCATCGAGAAGGCGGAGGAACAAAAATGATACCTCTAGAACACGGTCTGATTTTAGCGGCGATTTTATTTGTGATGGGGCTCAGTTGCCTTGTTATTCGCCGTAATCTGCTTTTCATGCTGATCGGACTGGAAATCATGATTAACTCAACTGCACTGGCATTTGTGGTTGCAGGGAGTTTTTGGGGGCAGCCAGACGGCCAAATTATGTATATTTTGGCAATCGCATTGGCTGCAGCGGAGGCGAGTATTGGATTGGCGTTGTTACTGCAACTCCATCGTCATCGTCAGAACCTGAATATTGATAAAGTCAGTGAGATGCGCGGATGAACCTACTCTATTTAACTATTCTGTTGCCTTTACTGGGGTCGGTGCTGTTAGCCTTCTCTCGTGGACGCTGGTCAGAAAACGTTTCGGCCATTATTGGTGCGGGGTCGGTTGGCTTAGCGGCCGTCGTCGCATTCTATGCTGGCAATGAATTTTTAGCTCAAGACGCAGGTAGCGTATTCATCCAGCCACTTTGGACTTGGATGTCTGTCGGTACCTTTAATATCCCATTCACTCTAATGTTAGATGGCCTGTCATTGACCATGTTAGGTGTGGTAACGGGTGTGGGCTTCCTTATCCACGTATATGCATCTTGGTATATGCGTGGCGAGGAAGGTTACTCACGTTTCTTCGCTTACACTAACTTGTTTATCGCAAGCATGGTGGTTTTAGTCCTCGCTGACAACATGATGCTGATGTATCTCGGTTGGGAAGGGGTAGGGCTGTGCAGTTACCTGTTGATTGGTTTCTATTATACCAATCCAGAAAACGGCAAAGCGGCGATGAAAGCGTTCTTTGTAACGCGTATCGGTGATGTGTTCCTCGCAATTGGTATGTTTATTCTGTGGAATGAGCTTGGCACACTGAATTTCAGCGAAATGGCGGTGTTAGCACCTCAAAAATTTGCGGAAGGTTCAAGTGCGATCAACTGGGCAACCTTGATGTTATTAGGTGGTGCAGTCGGTAAATCAGCACAGTTACCATTGCAAACGTGGTTGGCAGATGCGATGGCGGGTCCAACGCCAGTTTCTGCACTGATCCACGCCGCAACCATGGTAACCGCGGGTGTGTACTTAATTGCTCGTACCCATGTTCTGTTCCTGTTAGCGCCTGAAGTATTACATTTAGTCGGCGTTGTGGGGGCTGTGACATTAGTACTGGCTGGGTTTGCTGCACTGGTGCAAACCGATATCAAACGTGTGCTTGCATACTCCACGATGAGCCAAATCGGTTATATGTTCTTGGCACTAGGTGTACAAGCATGGGATGCAGCCATTTTCCACCTGATGACACATGCTTTCTTTAAAGCGTTGTTGTTCCTGTCAGCAGGTTCAGTCATTTTGGCATGCCACCACGAACAAAATATCTTCAAGATGGGTGGGCTGCGTAAGCAAATTCCATTCATCTACGCTGTGATGTTAATCGGCGGAAGCGCACTGGCAGCATTGCCACTGTTTACCGCAGGTTTCTACAGTAAAGATGCGATTTTGTGGGGTGCACAGCTTGATGGACAAACTGTGTTGTTGTGGGCAGGTATCTTCGGTGCATTAATGACCGCAATTTATACCTTCCGTATGATTTTCATCGTGTTCCACGGTGAAGCGAAACTCAAAGCGCACAAGGTTAAAGGCATCACTCACACATTACCACTGGGCATTTTGGCTATTCTTGCAACGTTTGTTGGTGCATTAATCCACCAACCACTCGAAGGGGTTTTCCCAGCCGAAGCCGCAGGCAGTGAAGACGGTAAAGTCTTACTCGAAGCGATTTCTGGCGGGTTTGCTATCGCAGGTCTATTAATTGCGGTATTCCTCTATCTGTTCAGACGTTCAATAGTCGATGCTATCGCGAAAACTGCAGTGGGTCGTTTCTTCAGCGCATGGTGGTACCAAGCGTGGGGATTCGATTGGCTGTACGATGTAGTCTTTGTTAAGCCATTTAAAGGTATAGCATGGCTACTAGAAAGCGATCCGGTTAACTCTCTGATGAATATCCCTGCACATCTTTCACGTTGGGCAAATAAAGGGCTTGCAGTGAGTGAAAACGGCCAAATTCGTTGGTATGTTGCCTCGTTGGGGCTGGGTGCAGTGCTGATTCTTGCTCTGCTGCTTTTGGTTTAATTAAGGGACACATTGCGCCATGCTATTACCCTGGCTAATACTCATTCCCTTCATCGGAGGCCTGCTAAGCTGGCAGGCTGACCGGTTCAGTCATCGCGCACCGCGTTGGATTGCACTGGCAACGATGGGAATAACATTGATACTTTCCGTACAATTGTGGTTACAAGGGAGCTACTCCCTTGTCAATCCACAAGGTATTCCACAATGGCAATCTGTTTTCTTTATGCCGTGGATCCCGTCACTGAGAATTGACTTTCATTTAGCAATTGACGGTTTATCACTGCTGATGGTCGTGTTAACGGCTATCATGGGGGGCTTCTCAATTCTGAGCTCTTGGAGTGAAAACCAGAAAAACCAAGGTGCGTATCACTTTAACCTGTTGTGGATTATCACAGGTGTGATGGGGATTTTTACCGCGGTTGACCTGTTCTTATTCTTCTTCTTCTGGGAGATGATGCTGATCCCAATGTATTTCCTAATTGCCAATTGGGGACACAAAGGGTCAGAAAACAGACAACATATCAAAGCCGCGACTAAGTTCTTCATCTACACGCAAGCAAGTGGTTTGATCATGCTAGTGTCCATCATTGGCCTAGCGTTGGCGAACTACAATACTTCAGGTGTATTAACATTCGACTATAACCAATTGCTGGGTGCAGAACTCTCTAGCAATGTCGCGTTTATGTTGATGTTAGGTTTCTTTATCGCCTTTGCCGTTAAAATGCCACTGGTCCCTTTCCATGGTTGGATGGCAGATACCCAAGAGCAATCGCCAACAGCGGGTTCAGTGGATATCTCCGGTATCATGCTAAAAACCGCAGCATACGGTCTGTTACGCTTTACCTTGCCTCTGTTCCCAGAAGCGTCTATCCAGTTCACTCCAATAGCGATGACACTGGGTGTGATCAGTATTTTCTACGGGGCATGGTTAGCGTTCAAACAAACGGATATCAAACGTCTGGCGGCGTACAGTAGCTTATCCCACATGGGGTTTGTGACAGTCGCTATTTACGCGGGTTCAACCTTGGCTTACCAAGGTGCGGTGATTCAAATGATCACCAACGGTTTGTCCGGTGCGGCACTGATTATCATCAGTGGTCAACTGTATGAACGTACACAAACTCGTGATATGCGCATGATGGGTGGATTATGGAAACGCATTAAATGGTTACCAGGAATGTCCCTGTTCTTTGCTGCGGCAACGTTAGGAATGCCAGGTACAGGTAACTTCATTGGTGAATTCATGATCCTGTTCGGTAGCTTCAGCCAATTCGCGTTAGTGACCTGCATTATGGTCTTTGGTGTGGTGTTTGCGTCTATCTATTCACTGTGGATGATGCAACAGACCTACTACGGTACACCTAAGTCTGAAAAAGAAATGAAAGGGTTAACGGCACGTGAATTTGGTGTGCTGCTGGCTCTGGCTGCTTTACTGGTTATTATCGGTTTCTACCCACAACCAATTTTAGATACCTCAATTGGTTCGATGGAAACATTGCATAACCTGTATTCTGCTTCACTTACAACATTAGGGCTGTAATTCGCCATGACAATAACTCCTCAAGAACTGATCGCAATACTACCACTGATGATCGTCGGGTTGACGGCGGTGGTTGTGATGCTGTCCATTGCGTGGCGACGCGATCACCTGACTAGTGCCGCGCTGACAGTATCAGGCTTTATTATTGCGTTGCTTTCACTCATTTGGGTAGCCGATGGCTACCTAATGGATGTGACTTCGCTTATTCGTGTTGATGGCTTTGCACTGTTCTATAGCGCATTAGTCCTGATTGCAGGTATTGGAACGTCTATCTTTGCTTACCACTGGTTAGAAGGTTTTGGTGATAATAGAGATGAGTTCCATTTACTTGTTGCTATCGCAGTAGCGGGCGGTGTGCTGTTATCTATGTCAAACCATATGGCATCAATGTTTATCGGTATTGAGCTGATTTCATTGCCTCTGTTTGGTCTAGTTGCCTATACCTTTGAGCGCAGTCGCACATTAGAAGCCGGGATCAAGTACATGCTGTTATCTGCAGCCGCGTCTTCATTCCTGTTATTCGGGATTGCGTTACTGTATGCAGAATCGGGTAGTTTAAGCTTTGCTGCTGTTGGTCAAAGCCTTTCCGATAGCCAAATTCACGCACCATTGGTGATGATTGGTTTCGGTATGCTGATTGTAGGTTTTGGCTTTAAACTGTCACTGTTTCCATTCCAACTGTGGACACCAGACGTTTACCAAGGTGCGCCAGCACCAGTGTCAGCCTTCTTAGCAACCGGTAGTAAAATCGCTATCTTCGCAGTATTAGTGCGTATTTTTCTGGAAGCACCAATCGCCAATAGCAATACGTTAGCGATTGTGATTTCTGTGATTGCTATTGCATCTATCCTGTTTGGTAACTTACTGGCTATCACACAAAAAAGTGCAAAACGCTTACTGGGTTACTCATCTATCTCACATATGGGTTATTTACTGGTCGCTCTTGTTGCGTTACGTATCGACCCTGTTGCGTTACGTATCGACCCTGTTGCGTCACAAGTCACTATCGCAATCTACTTAGTGGGTTACTTGTTTGCGAGTTTAGGGGCATTTGGTGTTGTGAGTATCGTTTCAAGCCCTTACCGTGGTGATGATCAGGATGACTTTAGTGCATTCCGCGGGCTATTTTGGCATAAGCCAATTCTTGCAATGGTAATGACGGTAATGATGCTTTCATTAGCTGGTATTCCAATTACATTAGGGTTTATTGGTAAATTCTATGTGATTGCATCCGCAGTGAATGCAGAGTTATGGTGGCTAACGGGGGCTGTAGTGGTAGGTAGTGCTATTGGTTTATATTACTACCTAAGCTTTATGGCTAGCCTATATAGTCGTGATGCAGAACATGCAGAACGTTATACAGGCCCTGAAAAAGCAACGTTAGGAACTGTTGTTGCTGTTATTTGCGCCATTGCTGTTATCGTCTTTGGTGTATGGCCACAACCACTTATTGATATGACATCAACAGCGCTTGCTGTGATTAACTAATAGGCCAAAATTTCCTATTGCTAATAAACCGGTTACTTCTAAGTAGCCGGTTTTTTTTAATCGGGTAACTGGCGTTGATATTGATATTCCATATCGTCTAAGAAAGACATGAGTACCTGACTTGCTAAGTTAATTTTTTGAATATTCAACATTTTTTCAGACGATTTTTCATTAATAAAATGACACCATTGCAACCAATAATCTTTAATTAAGCTTATCTGAGTAATAATTGACAATTTATGCGAATCTATAGTGGTTATTTGGTCAGCTAATAGCATGAGCTGAGAAAGCTTAAATATTGTTTTATCAATATGGTTAACTTCTTCTTTTAATTCTAAAATTTGATTACCTAAATCTAATCTGACCTCGACAAGTTGCGCAAATTCCAAACCATCATCAATGACTGATAATAAATTTTTAATAAAGGCAACGGCTGATTTTAATATTTGTTTTTTATTTGTTGGCATATCAATTGAGTCAATTAATTCGTCATTTAACAAATGTTTCTTTAAGAAATCGGTAATTTTAGATTTTAATATAATATCTTCTGCTGCGATGATAACGGAGTGCTGTTGATTGATTTCATCTATTTTTAGAGTTTTGCTATTTTTGGATGTGACTAGAAGTTCTTTCTGCTCAGTATATTGATGTAGTTTGTGCTGATTGCTTTCTTCTAAATGAATGAGTGATAAAGAATCAGTGGTATAACTGAATTTGGTAATTATTCTTTCTAATTCTAACTTGAAATCAATTAAATCTTCAATGAAGCTTTTAACTAAGATTTCATCAGGTATGTTGATATTTTCATTATTTAATTCGCTTTTTAAAATATAATTTAATTTTATTTTAAGTTTCGGTATTGAGTTTCTGATTATTTCATTGATATTAAAAGATTTACTGGCTATTTTTTGTATTTTTCCATGGATAATAAAATCATAATGTATTATGTTTTTATTAAATGCGGAAATTTCGTTTGACATATGCCTCAATTGATAAATATCAATAGGGGGGAGTATGGGTAAATCAAGCTTATCTTGCATATTAGTACCTTTTATTGAGGGGGAGTGTTATTTGGTTGAATTTCATCAAATAACTTTATTAAATGTGTCGAGTATTCTTGAATGGTATACCAAGATGTAATAGCACGTTTAAAATGAGTAATGAACTGAATAAGTTTTTCAGCGTTATTGATTTTTTTGAAAACCTCGATTGATTGAGTTATTTCGGTTAGGAGGACTAGCCACATATAATCTAAGTGGTCAACGGCTAACCGGGCATCTTTAAATAAACTATCAATTTTATGGAGATTGATTTGAATATCAAAAATAACTTTTTGGACAAATTTTTCTTTGTTGATTTGGTCACTAATTGATTTTATTTCTGTTAATGTTTCATTCTTTTTTGCCCGAATTTTTTCAGCCTTTGAGCCAAAAATCCCTCCAGTGATAATGAGGCCGATGACACCACCAACTAAACCCGTAAAACTGAGTTTCACAAAGTGTGAATACTCGAGTTCTAATTGCTGGAGTTCTTGTTTTTTTATTTTAAGTGATTCTTGTAAATAGGAATCGGTTGTTTCATTATTAGTGGGATCAAGTTGTTTATATAACCCTTTAACATTGAATAGCAATGATTCAACATGTTGATAATTAGATAAATAACCTCCTGTAATATGTACGCGGAAATCAGAAATGATATTTTTAATATTACTTGTCTTAATAGATTGGTCTTTAATATCATCCCTAATTAATTGTAAGATATTAGTTAGCTCGGTAGCTATTTGCTGGTCATCATTTTGATAATATATTTCATCTAGTTCATGTTCACTAAAATCATTCAAACTCTCAGACACTTTTTTCAAAATAGGCATATGGTTTATATATTCAATAATTTGCCCACCTGTTTGTATAATGTTTCGGCTAACTAGAGATAGATTGACAGATTGTTCTTTAACATGTTGTTCAACGTTATCCCAGCTATTGGCATGTTCACGAATATTGATAATGGTACCAATTAGTTCATTTGTATCGATTGGCAAGGTTGTTGATGAGGTAATACCAAACCATTTTAGAATATCATTTTTTTTCCAAGGCAAAGAAAGAGAAAAGTAAACGTGGCGATGTATGCTAATTAAATCATCTAATGTGAAAATACCGACTTCACGGGCTGAAAGTGTGTCTTGATTAGTTAATAAAGCTAAGGTTGTATGGCCTATATGTTCTTTTTCAATAATTCTATCGTAATTATCTTTTGTATTCATTTTAAATTCCACATTGATTAAGTTAAAGATTGAATGCTTATTTTTCTTAGTACTGTTGCATGGTTAAATTACCTATTTATTGCAAATAAAAATATAAAGTTCATATTTGTTAACCTACTAGAAATTGACTGAAAGTTTTATATTAAAAAATGAAAATCAGAGCTAAAAAATAGCATTTTGAATAATTTAATATGTGTTTTAAATATTATTCTCTATTATTTTTATTTGAAAATTATCTATAGTGGTGCTAAATAAAATAACTAATAAGAATATGATATTAATTAAAATATACGATAATTTTTTTGTTTTGAATTAAAAAGGCTTGCAATGGAACATGGGTTTAAAGCTGACATATCACTATGTTTCAAAATGAAATTTTCATTGGGTAAAAATGATGCAGTTTCGAGAAAGAAGCAAAGATTAAAGGGGATAAAATCACATTTTCTATTAATTAAATGAATGGAGTGCTATGTAATATACATAATAAGCTATACTATCAACAGCCTGAAGGTCACTATTAGTGAGTGATAACAGGTTTATTTTGACACAGCTGCTCTTGGCTATCGTCATTTGAGCCATAAAAAATAATTATAGCGAAGTACTAAAAGCAATCTCTTAATTGCAGGTAATCTACTTTTAGTGCTGAATGGGCGGTATAGCATTTACTGTTAGTCATCAATGTATTAAAAAATTGTATTGCGCTATATAATAACCGTAGTGAATTTGTGTGATGTAGCAGTGGGAATCTAAAGTGAACTATAAAAAAATTGATCAATTGATAACTGAAATTTTGGACCATTTGTCTACATTGACACTAAAAAATCAAGAGTTTACTCGTTTAGTTTGGCAATTAGATGCACAAACCTCCTTTCCTGGACTTTCATGGATGTCGGCACAGCAAAGTTATCCTCAATTTTATTGGTATCAACGCACTGGTGCCGAGGAATGCAGTGCTCTTGGTATGGTGAAATCCTTTGATTCGATAGATACGGCACAAGTTTTTTTATCCCAGTATCCTGATATGCCAGAGATGCGCCTATGGGGGCTTAATGGCTGGAATGCGGTTGGAACGGGCATTCCTGAAGAGATAAAACGCCAAGCAACTTTTTGTTTTTTGCCCCGCATTGAAATTCATCGATTACGTTCGACAATTAGTGTTAGCGTCAATATTGAGGGGGAAGAAGACCGCTTGAATGCTATTCATCTTTTACAGCAATTGAAGCCGGCTTCTCATGTGAGATTGACATTGAATGCCAATATTACTGCACAAGAACATATTCCTACGCATGATGAATGGTGTCGTTTATTAAATTGCGCTATTGATGACATGAAGTCAGGGAAGATGGAAAAAGTGGTGATGGCAAGGGAAACAAAACTCACCCTGTCTAAACCCATTGCGGTTGCTGAGTTTTTAGCCCAAAGCCAGCAGGTGAATCATCATTGTTACCATTTTATGATGGCCTTCAACGCACAGTCAGGGTTCATCTCTTCGACTCCGGAACGTTTATATTTACGGCAAAATGAACAACTGAATTCTGAGGCCTTAGCGGGAACTGTCGCTAATGACCCTGATGACGCCGTCGCTGCGGAGTATGCTAAGTGGTTGATGGAAGATAAAAAGAACCAACACGAAAATTTAGTCGTTGTGGATGATATTTGCCAACAATTACAAGGTGCAGTGACGGGAGTTGACGTATCATCAGCAAAAGTGATCCGCTTGAGAAAAATCCAACACCTTTATCGCTCTATTGTTGCGACATTAATCAATCCTTCTGATAGCGATTGCTTACAACGTCTTCAACCTACCGCTGCCGTATGTGGTTTACCTCGCAAAGTTGCACGGCAATTTTTAGCAAGTAATGAACCCTTTTCTCGTGGCTGGTATGCAGGAACTGGCGGGTTTATTAGCTTAAATAAAAGTGAATTTGCGGTATCTCTACGTTGTGCACAAATAGAAGGTGCGCATGTCTCATTATATTCAGGTGCGGGCATTGTCAGTGGCTCAGACCCAGAGCAAGAGTGGATAGAAATTGAAAATAAAGCGGCGGGGCTTAAATCTTTGTTTGGAAATAACGAAAAACCATAAAGTTAAAATGGTTATTTTCTTTTATTTCAATTAGTTCACCAAAAATTGTTCTGAGATCAAGAAATTTATTTCAGCCAGTCTAAACTAGTTGATAACTAATAATTTGCTGAGCATATTATGTCGAATTCTGCTTTTAATCTCCGTTGGGCTGAAGTGATTATTGAAGCACTATCTCGCCACGGAATGAAACATATCTGTATTGCGCCAGGCTCTCGTTCGACGCCTTTGACTCTGGCTGCCATCAATAACGCCAAATTACATTGTCACACCCATTTCGATGAGCGTGGTTTGGGTCATCTGGCACTTGGATTGGCAAAAGCCAGCAATGAGCCAGTAGGTGTCATTGTGACGTCAGGGACTGCGGTTGCAAACCTTTATCCATCATTGATAGAAGCTGGACTAACTGGAGAAAAAGTTATTTTTCTCACCGCAGATAGGCCCCCTGAATTGATTGATTGCGGTGCTAATCAGGCTATTCGGCAGACGCATATTTTTGCATCTCATCCTGCTCAATCATTAATGTTGCCAAGGCCGACACAAGATATTTCAGCTAAATGGTTGGTAACCGCTATTGATAATGGCATGAACCAGTTACGCCATGGTGCATTTCATATCAACTGCCCATTTGCTGAGCCACTATATGGTGATATGGATGGGGAACATGAATGGCAGAAAACCCTTGGGGAATGGTGGAATTCGAGCCACCCGTGGCTCACTGAACCGTTAACTCATTCTGTCGCTCTAGTGGCAGATTGGTATTTTTGGCGGCAAAAAAAAGGCGTTGTGCTTGCCGGTAGAATGAGTGCGAGTGAAGGGGAGCTCGTTGCTAAATGGGCTCAAGAACTCGGATGGCCAGTTATAGGTGATGTGTTATCTCAAACAGGCCAGCCATACCCTTGCGCAGATTTATGGCTTCAGCATCCCGATGCTCAACAGGTTTTAAAACATGCAGAATTAGTTGTCCAGTTTGGTTCAAGCTTAACAGGAAAACGGCTATTACAATGGCAAGCCAATTGTGAACCGCAAGAGTATTGGATTATCGACTCGATACCTCAACGGCTAGACCCAGCTAATCATAGGGGAAGAAAGTTAACCTGTTCAATTAAAGGTTGGCTGGACAACCATCCTGCACAGCCGAGAAGTTTGTGGTGTGAATCTCTGCAGACGTTAGCGCAAAAAGCCCAACACCATGTACACCAACAGTTACATGACCAGTTTTCCGAAGCGGCGGTTGCATTTCAATTGCCAGAACTACTCTCACCACGAGGTCAACTATTTGTTGGAAATAGCTTAATTGTTCGTTTGGTGGATGCACTCGCACAACTTCCATTAGGCTATCCGGTATATAGCAACCGCGGCGCAAGTGGTATTGATGGTCTGATTTCTACCATGGCGGGAGTGCAACGAGCAACAGCTCGTCCAACATTAGCTATTGTTGGGGATATTTCTGCCTTATACGATTTGAATAGTTTGGCGCTGTTGCGAGAACCTTCAGCACCGACAGTCCTAATCATCGTGAATAACAATGGCGGGCAAATTTTCTCTATGCTCCCCACACCAGACGAAGCAAGGCAAAATTATTACTGTATGCCGCAAAATGTCAGTTTCGAGCCTGCTGCGAAAATGTTTGGCTTACAATATTGTGCGCCGACAGATTGGGGAACACTAAAAAATACTGTTCAACAATTTTGGCATAGTCAGCAAGGAACATTGTTGGTGGAATTACAGGTGGCAAGCGATGAAGGCGCGCGTACTTTAAAACAGCTGCTTAATGAAGTTGTGGAATTGTAATGTTATCCGCTCATCGACATCATTCTACCTCATCGGCTCCTTGGATCATTTGGTTGCATGGTTTGTTAGGCAGTGCGGATGACTGGTCACCCGTGATTGATCAAACACGGACTTTTCCATCATTAGCTGTGGATTTGCCAGGTCATGGCGGTTCTCATTCAGAGCCATGCCAGAGTTTTTCACATTTTGATCAACAACTCAGCGAGCTTTTACAGTATCATCAAATTAATGAATACTACTTGGTTGGCTATTCACTCGGTGCTCGGCTCGCAATGCATTTTGCCTGTCACTATCAGCCTAACGGGCTATTAGGTTTAGTAATTGAAGGCGGGAATGTGGGGTTAGCCAATGAACAAGAACGTGTTGCTCGAGCTGCTAATGATGAGGCATGGGCGCAACGTTTTCGTTCAGAACCCATTGAAAAAGTGTTAGATGACTGGTATCAACAAACTGTATTTGCTGATTTGTCGGCCACTCAGCGCCAACAGTTAATTCAGTTACGTGGACAAAATAACCCGCACAGCATTGCTGCTATGCTAGAAAACACATCATTAGCAAAGCAACCTTTTTTGGCGGACAAATTGCATCAATTAATCTGTCCTTATCGTTATTTTTGTGGCGAAAAGGATCAAAAGTTTCGAAGCGTTTCGCAACAATATGTTTTGCCGTTAACGCTGATTGAAAATGCAGGGCATAATGCACATCGGGAAAACCCCATGGGCTTTGCAACTGCACTACACCATTTTTTATCACACTGTGGTTAAAGGAATCTGATAATGATTTATCCAAGCGAAGAAAAATTATACGCACCAATTGAATGGCAAGATTGCTCTACAGGGTTTGAAGATATTCGCTATCATAAATCTCCTGAAGGAATTGCTAAAATTACGATTAACCGTCCAGAAGTGCGTAATGCTTTTCGTCCACAAACCGTGAAAGAAATGATCCAAGCACTGTCAGATGCACGTTATGATGACCACATTGGTACTATCATTCTAACGGGTGAGGGCGAAAAAGCTTTCTGTGCAGGCGGCGACCAAAAAATCCGTGGTGACTACGGCGGGTACCGTGATGAAAGCGGTACGCATCACCTTAACGTATTAGATTTTCAACGCCAAATTCGGACTTGCCCAAAACCTGTGGTTGCGATGGTCGCAGGTTTCTCAATTGGTGGTGGCCATGTGTTACATATGATGTGTGACCTGACTATTGCTGCGGATAACGCAATATTTGGTCAAACTGGGCCAAAAGTCGGTTCATTTGATGGCGGCTGGGGCGCATCCTATATGGCGCGTATCGTTGGACAGAAAAAGGCGCGTGAAATCTGGTTTTTATGCCGCCAATACAATGCACAAGAAGCATTAGATATGGGCTTGGTTAACACAGTTGTCCCATACGCAGATCTTGAAAAAGAAACCGTGCGTTGGTGCCGTGAAATGCTAGAAAATAGTCCAATGGCATTACGTTGCTTAAAAGCGGCATTAAATGCGGATTGTGATGGTCAGGCTGGCCTGCAAGAATTAGCCGGTAATGCCACTATGCTGTTCTATATGACAGATGAAGGGCAAGAAGGTCGTAATGCCTTTAATGAAAAACGTGCTCCAGACTTCTCTAAATATAAGCGTAATCCATAATGCGTAAAGCCCGTATTTATTCGTTCAGCCTGCCAATGGAGGCAGGCGTTATCCTTCGTTATCAGCGACTAAAAACTCGTGATGGGCTTTTAGTGTGTTTACAAGATGGGGATAATGAAGGTTGGGGAGAAATTTCGCCTCTACCTGAATTCAGTCGTGAAACATTAGAAGAAGCAACCGCCGAAACTATTAAGCGAATGAATGAATGGGTGAAAGAAGGCAAAATTTCTAATAGTCTACTACCCTCTGTTGCTTTTGGCTGTAGCTGTGCTCTAGCGGAGTTAACAGGGGAGCTACCGAAAGAGGCTGATTATCGCAAAGCACCACTGTGCAGTGGTGACCCTGATGACCTCATTTTGAGCCTTGATGCAATGGAAGGCGAAAAGGTTGCAAAGGTAAAAGTTGGGCTCTATGAAGCTGTGCGTGATGGCATGGTGGTTAACTTATTACTAGAGGCCGTTACAGAACTGAAACTGCGCTTGGATGCGAATCGCAGTTGGACTCGAACAAAAGCTGACGGTTTTGCTAAATATGTTAACCCAGACTACCGTGACCGTATCGCATTCTTAGAAGAGCCGTGCAAAACCCGTGAAGAGTCACTGCAATTTGCAGCGGATACCGGCATTAGTATCGCTTGGGATGAAAGTGTACGAGAAGAAGGCTTTATGGTTGAGGCGCAGGAAGGCGTTTCTGCGATTGTAATTAAACCAACACTGACAGGCAGCTTATCTTATTGCCGCTACTTAGTAGAAGAAGCGCATCGCTTAGGATTACAAGCCGTGATCAGTTCATCCATTGAAAGTAGCTTTGGTTTAACGCAACTTGCTCGTGTAGCACATTGGCTAACGCCAAATACCATTCCAGGCTTAGATACGGTATCACTTATTCAATCTCAATTGATACGGCCTTGGCCTCAATGTGATATTCCGCTCCAGCAGTTAGATGATTTAACGCTTGTATGGCAGAACTAGATAACTTTAAAGATTGGCCTTGGCAACACTGGGCCAATCTTCGTCCCAATGCGATCGCCCTTGTAACTGAGTCCCAAAGTATGACTTGGGAAAGCGTAAGCCAACAAGTTACTGACCTTAAAACTTACTTTTTAATGCAAGGTGTAACACAAGGGCAGTGTATCGTTTTGCGTGGGAAAAATTCAGTTGAATTATTATTGAGTCAACTGGCACTTATTGCGTGTGGCGCTCGTGTCTTACCGTTAAATCCCCGCCTCCCAGAACGGTTATTAGCAGAATTACTGCCTCATCTTAATGTTAGCGCAGCCATTGATTTTACTGATGAATCAAATTTATTAGCCAATTATCGCCATTTAGATTATCAACTCTATTATCATTTTATTGGTGATGAAAAGGTTGCTCCGGTTGTTTTTCAAGAGGCTATTCAGCAGCCTGCTACGTTGATTTTAACATCGGGGTCGACAGGTCTACCTAAAGCCGCCGTTCACAGTGTTGCAGCTCACCTCAATAGCGCTGCCGGTGTTGTTAATATGATGAATTACCAGCAAGATGATTGTTGGTTACTCTCGCTGCCGTTATTCCATGTATCTGGTCAGGGTATTGTTTGGCGTTGGCTTTTGCAAGGCGGCGCACTTGCGGTAAAAAATCTCCCTTTAGCCCAGGCATTACATGGGGTGACTCATGCCTCTTTGGTGCCGACCCAGCTATGGCGTTTATTGAATGATAACTCAATGGCGAATATAGCGTTGAAAGCCGTTTTATTGGGCGGAGCCAGTATCCCTTCAACACTCACGGACTTGGCACAACAACATGGAATTGCGTGTTGGAGTGGCTATGGGATGACAGAAATGGCTTCTACAGTTTGTGCTAAACGGGCAGATGGCAAGAAAGGCGTTGGTTTACCCTTAAAAGGTAAGCAAATTCGTCTTGTGGGTGGTGAAATTCAAATCCAATCAGACAGCCAAGCGCTTGGTTATTGGTTTGATGGGCAAATTCACCCTTTAAATTGCCTAGATAACTGGTTTAAAACCAACGATAAAGGAGCATTTATTGATGGCGAGTATCAGATCCTTGGTCGTTTAGATAATTTATTTATCAGTGGTGGGGAATGTGTTCAACCAGAAGATATCGAGTCAGTCATCAATTCATACCCTGATATCAGCCAAAGTTTTATTATCCCCATTGATGATGTGCAATTTGGGCAACGCCCTGTCGCGGTTATTGAAGCAAATGAGTCCGTAGGTTTACATCAGCTGGCGGATTGGCTAAAAGATAAACTCGCACCATACCAATATCCTATGGCCTTTTATTATTTAGACCCTGAATTGAAAGCTGGGGGAATAAAAGTGTCGAGACAACAAGTGAAAAAGTGGTTGTTAGCTAGAATGCAGGAATAGGGTGAAATAGTGGTGGGGTTATTCCCACCACTTAATAAATTACACTATTTTAGTGCTTTTAATGCTTTTTCAACACCAGCGCCGTATTCTGGGTGAACTTGTTTAAATAACTCGATTTGGCGCACTTGAGTGGCTTCTGTCGCGTCAATCAGTTCGCCCGCAATACGTTTAAACATACGTTGGTGCTCGGCATCATCTAATAACTCATATAATGCACGTGGTTGGCTGAAGTAATCTTGGTCTTCGCGGTGATCCCAATGGTCAGCGGCACCTTCAATAGATAATGGCGGTTCGCTAAAGTCAGGTTGCTCTTGGAATAAGCCGGCTTCATTTGGCTCATAGGTCACATGGTTGCCGCTATTACCGTCAACGCGCATTGCGCCATCACGGTGGTAATTATGGAATGGGCAACGTGGGGCATTCACTGGGATTTGGTGGTGGTTAACCCCAAGGCGATAACGATGGGCATCTCCATAGGAGAATAAACGGCCTTGTAACATTCTATCTGGTGAGAAGCCAATACCCGGAACCACGTTAGCTGGGCTAAACGCCGCTTGTTCTACGTCAGCAAAGTAGTTGTCTGGGTTACGATTAAGTTCAAAATAACCGACATCAATTAATGGATAATCTTTGTGCGGCCAAACTTTGGTTAAGTCAAATGGGTTATAAGGAACTTGAGAGGCCTCTTTCTCTGGCATAATTTGCACTTGCAAATTCCAGCGTGGGAAATCCCCTTTCTCAATGGATTCAAACAGATCGCGTTGTGAACTTTCTCTATCTTTACCGACTAATTGCTCTGCTTGTTCATCAGACAGATTCTGAATACCTTGTTGGCAACGGAAATGGAATTTAACCCAGAAGCGTTCATTATTACTGTTGATGAAACTATAAGTGTGGCTACCAAACCCGTGCATATGACGGTAACTTTGTGGTATACCACGGTCACTAGCATCAATGGTTAACTGGTGTAAAGATTCTGGTAACTGAGAGAAAAAGGCCCATTTATGTTCCATTGTACGCAGGTTAGAGCGAGGGTCGCGCTTAACTACGTGGTTTAAATCAGGGAATTTTAATGGGTCGCGGAAATAGAACACAGGGGTGTTGTTACCCACCATATCCCAGTTGCCTTCTTCAGTATAAAATTTTAATGCGAAACCACGAATATCACGTTCTGCGTCGGCAGCCCCGCGCTCACCTGCAACGGTAGAGAAGCGAGCAAACATTTCAGTTTTTTTCCCTATTTCAGAGAAAATTTTTGCGCGAGTATAGCGGCTAATATCATGAGTTACAGTAAACGTACCAAAAGCGCCAGAACCTTTTGCGTGCATGCGTCTTTCAGGGATCACTTCACGGTCAAAATGGGCAAGTTTCTCTAAAAACCAAACATCCTGTAATAACATTGGGCCACGTTTACCTGCTGTCATCACATTATTATTATTGGCGACCGGGGCGCCTGAGGCGGTAGTAAGGCCTTTCTTTTTCATCACAATGCTCCTTTGTTTGGATTAATGGACTACACAAACCTAACTAATAAGTTAATATTTTGTAAAAAATAAAAAACAGGACTACAATAAACTTGTAATTCAGTATAGTTATTATGGAATTGATTATCTAATTAATATAACCAATTACTGTGATTACCCGTGAAAAAAACGGCATTCATCGCACTTTTTCGCACTAAAATTTTTGATTTGTGAAATTTTGTAATGAATAAAGTCGGCTTTTATAAAGGCTATAGCGTAAATCTAGGTAAGAATGGCTGAAAATAGGGTGAAATTCGCGTAGTATCCATAGGTAATAATATCAAGAGGATAAAATAATGCGCAAACTATTATTATTAGCAGCAGCGATGTCACCATTGTTCGTAGGTACTGCCCATGCAGTTTCAGTCAGTGCACAAGCGGGTGAACATTTTACTGAGCTGTCTGCAGGGCTAGGTAACCAAAATGCAGGGTTAGCATTTAACGGTTCTTGGGCTCGTAGTGACCATGATGGGCAAACGGGTAGTATTGGTGCCACATTTGGTTTACCTGTTGGGCCTTTCTCTGCATTTGTCGGGGGTAAAGGGTTATATTTATCACCGGATCACAATAGTAGTGGTGCTGCATTAGCGGTTGGTGGTGGGTTAAATTGGCAGGCTATGCCTTCATTAAATATTTATGGTGAAGCCTATGGTGCTCCTGAGTCATTGACCTCAGGTAGCAAGTCTTATGTCGAAGCGAAAGCGGGTGCACGTTATACCGTATTTAAACCTTTATCTATTGATGCAGGTTATCGCTTGATTGAAATGAAAGGAACTCATGGCAATAGTAGCGATAAAGTTGCCGATGGCTGGTATGTAGGGGCTGGCCTTTCATTCTAAGATTGTTAAATTTATCATTTATTAGATTTAACCGTTTGAATCTCGAAAAAACCGCCAAATACTACGTTTGGCGGTTTTTTTATATCTTTAGAATATTATTAATAAGCGAATAGTTTAGCCAACGTTTGGTAAAAATCCGGCAACAATCGAAAATTGGATAGCGATTACTGCCACACCACATGCCAACACTAAGGCTAAAATAGGTGTACCGCCTTTAACTTGATACCCACCTTGAGTTTCTAATTTACGTACACGTAGGGTTAACAGTGCAGGAATAATCAGTGCTAAGACTGAGAGCGCGACAGCGGCATAAGTTAATGCTTGTACGAAACTACTAAAGAATAGGGCGGCCAATAATGGCGGAACAAAGGTAAGCAAGCCTGTTTGTGCACGACCGATAAAATGGTTGCTACGCTTGAACAAATCTGCGAGGTAATCAAATAAACCCAATGCAACACCTAAGAAAGACGTGGCTAACGCTAAATCCATAAATAGGCTGACGGCAATATTGACTCGAGGTGTAGCAACAACATCGCGAATTGCGGTGAGTAATCCATTAAGGCCAGACTCCTGCGCTAGGATCCCGATAAAGGTGTGTGATGGAATAGAACCTAACGTAGCGATTTGCCATAGAATATAAGCTACTAAAGGAATTGCACTTCCGGTAATGAAAATCATACGTAATTTACGTACATCTCCATTCATATAGTTAACTAAACTCGGTACGCTACCATGAAAACCAAAAGAGGTAAAAATAACGGGCACTGCGGCCAAAACAAGGCCTTTTTCAATCGGCATAGTGCTTAAGTTTACCGCTTCAGCATGTGGCATCATCACAACGAGCATGATGACCAAAAAAATCGTTTTTGCTGTAAATAAAATACGGTTAATAAAATCGACTGAATGTGTGCCAATGCACACGACTGCACCACCAATAATAGTAAATGCGATAATGGCAGTGTTGGTTGAAATGTTAATTCCCCACCAAGAAGACAGGCTATCTGAAATTAATACGCCTGCACCACCGATGTAAGCGGTTGTTAATGCATACATTAATAGCAGCATACTGAGCCCAGTCACTATTTGGCCAACAGGACCCAGATATTTTTTAGCGACGGAGCCTAGACCCATATTTGCAGGGTTATGCTGATACACTTCGACTAATAGCAATGAGGTATAACTCATTAACATCCATAATCCAACAAGCAAGCAAACGATGCCTGTGAAACCGACTCCTGCAGCGGCAAGTGGCATTGCCAACATCCCTGCACCTATTGTTGTCCCTGCAACGATTAACACACTGCCAAGCGTACGATTCTTCACAAGTTCCTCTGATTGAATTTCAATAATTAACAAGTGATGCAGATTATGCGATCGAAAGTTCGCTGTCAAATGTAAATTACAGCTGGTGTAATTATAAGTTTACACTGATAATCAAGTAGATAGCGAAACTAAAGACAATAATCAGGGTTAATTAAGTGAAGAAAAAATGATGATTTATAGTGACTAAAGGTAAATTTAAATGGGGTGGTTTGTTAAAAAAGGTGTGGTAATTAGTTGATTTTTATTAAAATGGCAGCTAACTGTACAGTATGTCAGTTACTTAATGTAAATTATGTGATGAGGTCAAAATAAAAGCATAAAAAATAAAACTAAATTGATTTTGAAGTTATCATAAATCAAATTAATGCTTGAAAATCATCCCGATAATATATGCAAACATATATATAAAGGATGGAACTATGGACTTTATGATTCAACTCGCCATTATCCTTGTTTGCTTATTCTATGGAGCAAAAAAAGGGGGAATGGCACTCGGGCTATTAGGTGGTGTTGGCCTAGTTATCTTAGTTTTTGGTTTTGGTTTACCGCCTGGAAAACCGCCTGTTGATGTTATGCTTGTTATCATTGCTGTTGTTGCCGCATCAGCGACGTTACAAGCATCAGGCGGTTTAGATGTCATGCTGCAAATTGCAGAACGACTACTGCGGAAAAACCCTAAGTACATTTCTATTGTGGCACCTTTTGTGACATGTATCTTAACCATTTTGTGTGGTACAGGGCATGTGGTATATACGATTTTACCTATCATCTACGATGCGGCGATTAAAAATAATATCCGTCCAGAAAGACCGATGGCCGCGAGTAGTATTGGCGCACAAATGGGGATTATCGCCAGTCCGGTTTCAGTCGCGGTTGTTTCACTAGTAGCAATGCTAAATGGTGTGACAATCAATGGTAAGTCACTCGAATTTTTGGATTTATTAGCAATTACTATCCCATCAACGTTAATTGGTATTTTAGCTATTGGTATTTTCAGTTGGTTTAGAGGTAAAGATCTCGATAAAGACCCTGTATTCCAAGAGTTTATATCAGTCCCTGAAAACCATGATTATGTTTATGGTGACAGTGTGACACTGCTAAATACAAAGTTACCGAAAATTAACTGGGTCGCGATGTGGATTTTTTTAGCCTCTATCGCAGTTGTTGCACTACTTGGCGCATTCTCTGAACTAAGGCCGCTAGTTAATGGTAAGCCGTTATCTATGGTTTTAGTCATCCAGATGTTTATGTTATTAGCGGGTGCGCTAATTATCATTATCTGTAAGACCAATCCTGGGCAAATTTCAAAGAATGAAGTATTCCGTTCAGGGATGATTGCTATCGTGGCGGTGTATGGTATCGCTTGGATGGCGGAAACCATGTTCGGCGCACACATGGATGAAATTAAAGGAACGTTAGGTTCTTTAGTGAAAGATTTCCCTTGGGCTTATGCCGTCATCTTGTTATTAGTTTCTAAGTTTGTTAACTCTCAAGCCGCTGCACTAGCCGCTGTTGTGCCAATTGCATTAGGTATTGGTGTTGACCCTGCCTATATTATCGCTTCTGCGCCTGCGTGTTATGGTTACTACATTTTACCGACTTATCCAAGTGATCTTGCGGCAATTCAATTTGACCGTTCTGGAACAACGCGTATTGGTAAATTTGTTATCAACCACAGTTTCATTCTTCCGGGGTTAATTGGGGTGGGCGTGTCTTGTGTGTTTGGCTGGGTATTTGCAGGTTTATATGGTTATTTATAATCAATAAAGTAAGTGAATAAAAAGTGATTGCACAGGTAACGGATAAACCGCTGTGCAATCACCTATTTTAGATTAACCGATTTCAATATCCGATAGCGGATGGCAGCAGCAGGGAAGGATCTCTCCATCTTGTACAAATGCGATGGGTTTTTGTTTATAACCCACTTTACCATGCAATAATGTCACTCGGCACGAACCGCAGTAACCTTCACGACATTGATATTCTACAGGAATACGGCTGTCTTCTAAGGCTTCCAGCAAACAGGAGTGAACTTCGGTATGGTAGGGGACTTGAACACCCTGCGTTAACCGCAGGGTGATTTTATGGCTTGCCATACTTACAGTTCGAAGTCGCTCAAATCGTCGGTATCGACTTGAGAGTCAATTTGGCCGACTAAATAAGAACTCACTTCAACCTCTTGAGGCGCAACTTGTACGTTATCAGACACCAACCATGCGTTGATCCATGGAATTGGGTTTGAACGTGCTTCAAATGGCAATTTCAGGCCAACAGCTTGCATGCGAATGTTAGTAATATATTCAACATATTGGCATAAAATATCTTTATTTAAACCAATCATAGAGCCTTCGCTGAATAAATAGTCAGCCCACTCTTTTTCTTGCTCTGCTGCTTGAACGAACAGGTCATAACACTCTTGTTCGCACTCTGCCGCGATTTCGGCCATTTCTGGGTCATCTTGCCCTGAGCGCAACAGGTTCAACATGTGTTGTGTTCCCGTTAAGTGCAGCGCTTCATCACGTGCGATTAGCTTGATGATTTTAGCATTTCCTTCCATCAGTTCGCGTTCAGCAAACGCAAATGAACAGGCAAAGCTAACATAGAAACGAATGGCTTCGAGCGCATTGACGCTCATTAGGCACAGATACAGCTGTTTCTTCAATTGACGTAGAGAAACAGTGACTTGTTTGCCGTTACAAGTATGCGTGCCTTCACCAAACATATGATAGTAATTGGTCATTTCGATCAGGTCATCGTAAAAACCAGAAATATCTTTAGCACGTTTTAAAATTTCTTCATTTTCAACGATATCGTCAAAAATAATGGCTGGGTCATTCACAATATTACGAATAATGTGTGTATATGAACGTGAGTGGATAGTTTCAGAAAACGCCCACGTTTCAACCCAAGTTTCCAGTTCAGGAATCGAAATCAGCGGCAATAATGCCACATTAGGGCTGCGGCCCTGAATAGAGTCCAGCAGCGTTTGGTATTTCAGATTACTGATAAAAATATGTTTTTCGTGATCTGGCAACGCGTTATAGTCAATACGGTCGCGAGATACGTCAACTTCTTCAGGGCGCCAGAAAAACGACAATTGTTTTTCAATCAGCTTTTCAAAAATAGGGTACTTTTGCTGATCATAGCGTGCCACGTTAACTGGTTGGCCGAAAAACATCGGCTCCAGCATTTGGTCATTTTTTTTCTGTGAAAATGTTGTATATGTATGTGACATAACAATTCCTATTAAATTTTACACGCGCCGCCTTCGCAATCGGAATCCGCTGACTCAACAACTTCTTCCAGATCGCCCTGAACATCTTCCGCCCCATCGCGGGTGTTATGGTAGTAAAGTGTTTTCACACCAAACTTATAGGCGAGCAATAAATCTTTTAGCAATTGGTTCATTGGTACTTTGCCGCTCTCAAAACGAGTCGGGTCATAGTTTGTGTTAGCAGAAATCGATTGGTCGATAAATTTCTGCATGATACCAACGAGTTGTAAATAGCCACTGTTTGAAGGCATTTGCCATAGTAGCTCGTATGCGCCTTTCAGATTTTCGTAATCTGGCACTACTTGACGCAAAATACCATCTTTAGAGGCTTTAATACTGATATAACCACGTGGTGGTTCAATACCATTGGTTGCGTTAGAAATCTGTGATGATGTCTCTGAAGGCATCAATGCAGACAGAGTCGAGTTACGCAGACCATGTTGTTTAATATCTTGGCGTAAAGCTTCCCAATCGTAATGCAATGGTTCATTAGTTAACTTATCGAGCTCTTTTTTATAGGTATCGATAGGTAAAACGCCTTGTGCATAAGTTGTTTCATTGAACCATGGGCAAGCACCTTGCTCTTTTGCTAACTCATTCGAGGCTTTTAATAGATAATACTGAATGGCTTCGAATGTTTTGTGCGTTAAGTTGTTCGCACTACCGTCAGAATAACGAACACCGTGCTTCGCGAGATAATAAGCGTAGTTAATCACCCCAATACCGAGTGTACGACGCCCCATTGAGCCTTGCTTCGCCGCAATGATTGGGTAATCTTGGTAGTCAAGCAGTGCATCAAGAGCACGAACAGCTAATATTGCCAGCTCTTCTAATTCATCTAGGCTATCAATCGCCCCTAAGTTAAATGCCGATAATGTACACAGCGCAATTTCACCGTTCTCGTCATTAATGTTATTTAATGGCTTAGTTGGCAGTGCAATTTCTAAACATAAGTTTGACTGACGAACAGGGGCAACCTGTGGGTCAAATGGGCTATGTGTATTACAGTGGTCAACGTTTTGAATATAGATTCGGCCAGTAGACGCACGTTCTTGCATCATTAATGAAAATAGCTCAACCGCTTTAACACTGGATTTGCGAATATTTTCATCTTGTTCGTATTTCACATATAAACGTTCAAATTCGTCTTGATCAGCGAAAAATGCATCATAAAGACCTGGAACGTCTGATGGACTGAATAATGTAATATCTTGGTTTTTAATCAAACGCTCATACATTAACTTGTTGAGTTGCACACCGTAATCCATATGGCGAACACGGTTACCTTCAACCCCACGATTATTTTTCAGTACCAATAAACTTTCAACTTCAAGGTGCCAAATAGGGTAGAACAAGGTTGCAGCACCACCACGAACGCCACCTTGCGAACAAGATTTCACCGCAGTTTGGAAGTGTTTATAGAACGGAATACAACCAGTGTGGAACGCTTCACCACCACGAATTGGGCTGCCTAATGCACGAATGCGGCCTGCATTTACCCCAATACCTGCACGCTGTGAGACATATTTCACAATTGCGCTTGAAGTGGCATTGATGGAATCTAAGCTGTCACCACACTCAATCAGTACACAAGAGCTGAATTGACGTGTAGGAGTACGTACCCCAGCCATAATTGGCGTAGGTAATGAAATTTTGAATGTTGAAACGGCGTCATAGAAACGGCGAATATAATCGAGACGCGTCTCTTTTGGGTAATGTGAAAACAGGCAAGCAGCAACTAAAATGTATAAAAACTGTGCGCTTTCATAAATTTCACCGGTAACACGGTTTTGAACTAAATATTTTCCTTCAAGCTGTTTTACCGCAGCATAGGAAAAATTCATATCACGCCAATGGTCTATAAAGCTATCCATTTGCTCGAACTCTGCTTCAGAGTAGTCTTCCAGCAAATGCTTGTCATATTTCCCCATTTCGACGAGGTGTTTAACATGCTTATATAATGCAGGCGGTTCAAACTGGCCATAGGCTTTCTTGCGTAAGTTAAAAATAGCAAGACGTGCAGCTAAGTATTGGTAATCAGGTGTATCACCCGTAATTAAATCTGCTGCTGCTTTGATCATCGTTTCGTGAATGTCAGAAGTTCTGATCCCATCATAAAACTGAATCTGTGAACGTAACTCCACTTGAGAAACGGATACGTTACTTAGGCCTTCCGCGGCCCAGGTTATTACCTTGTGGATTTTGTCGAGATCAATGCGTTCTTTATGTCCATCACGCTTTGTGACTAACAGACTCTGGTTCATGAGCAAGTACACCTTGGTTGAACTACAAATGGGTTAAAAAAACATAAAAAAGCTCATGGTGTAATGCCATGAGGCTAGTAGTGTTATGTTTGCTTGTACCACTATATGTAGTAGTTTGTTTAGAATACCATAACAAGATAATGTTAATATGTGATTTTATCAAGTGAACAAATTAGAGGGATCTTGTGGATAACTGGTTGGATAAGAAAACAGATCATGTCGGTAAGCTGCATGGTAAAAGGCATTAATAAAAAAAATGCTTCCGACATGAGGACTAAAATAAATTTTGTAAACTGCGATCGTTTGCTGCTTTCTTAAACGTACTGCTTGTGATTTATTCTTTTCACGACTGAATGACTATTCGCTCACAGTATGCAGCATATAATTTACATCAACATTTGGCCCTAGCCAGAATTTATCCGTTAATGGGTTGAAGTGTAACCCTATGATATGTTTATCTTTCAGTGGTGTTCCGTCAATCCAGCCAATTAACTCAGAAGGGCGAATAAATTTGTTGGCATCATGAGTCCCTTTAGGCACGATTTTCATAATATATTCAGCGGCGACAACAGCCATTAACCATGCTTTTTTGTTACGGTTAATGGTTGAAAAAATCACGTGTCCACCCGGTTTCACTAATTTAGCGCAAGCTCTAACGACAGACTGAGGGTCCGGAACATGTTCAAGCATCTCCATACATGTGACAACATCATAGGCTTGAGGGTGCTTGTCTGCGTGCTGTTCGACGGTTTCTTGGACATATTCAACCGGAATACCGGACTCAAGAGAATGTAAGCGTGCGACCATTAAGGGTTCAGCCCCCATATCAAGGCCGGTGACTTCTGCACCTTCACGCGCCATACTTTCGGATAAAATGCCACCGCCACAACCAACATCAAGAATTTTTTTACCGAAAACACCGTCTACACGCTGCATAATATAACCTAAACGTAAAGGGTTGATGCGGTGTAGTGGGGCAAATTCACCTTCTAAGTCCCACCAACGCGAAGCGATGGACTCAAATTTCTCGATCTCTTGCTTATCGACGTTAAGGTACGTTGGGGTTTGGGTGTCATTCATACAAAGAAGCTCCTATTTTTAACCTATTCCCTAAAGCCTATTAACGATAATTATATTTAAACTATGTTCAGTAGGGGGAGATAGCGGTCCGATAAGAATTGATGGCTAAAATATAAACAACAATGCAATTATTGCAGTTATTAATTGATAAACCCTCAAGTTTCGGACACATAAACTTAATTTTCCGCTATTATACATAGCTTGGAAGACAAATACCCGTCTCTTATTTTTATTAAATTGGCGAATTGTGGTATAGTTCTACTCTTTGAATCCGAAGTTATGAGGGACAGTGGTTCCATGAGCGAGATTGCCAGAGAAATCACACCAGTTAATATCGAAGAAGAGCTTAAAAGTTCGTATTTGGATTATGCAATGTCCGTTATTGTCGGCCGTGCACTTCCAGATGTTCGAGATGGACTGAAGCCAGTACACCGCAGAGTACTGTTTGCGATGAATGTATTGGGAAATGATTGGAATAAACCCTATAAAAAATCTGCCCGTATTGTTGGGGACGTCATCGGTAAATACCATCCACATGGTGATAGCGCTGTTTACGAGACAATCGTTCGTCTAGCACAGCCTTTCTCAATGCGTTACATGCTGGTTGATGGTCAGGGAAACTTCGGTTCAGTTGACGGAGACTCCGCAGCGGCAATGCGTTATACGGAAATCCGTATGGCGAAAATTGCCCATGAGCTACTGGCTGACCTTGAAAAAGAAACCGTTGATTTCGTTCCAAACTATGATGGAACAGAGCAAATTCCTGAAGTTATGCCGACGAAAATCCCCAACCTTTTGGTTAATGGGTCGTCAGGTATTGCTGTTGGGATGGCAACCAATATTCCACCTCACAATTTAGGGGAAGTGATTAGCGGTTGTCTTGCCTATATAGAAGATGAAGACATCAGTATTGAAGGCTTAATGGAGCACATTCCAGGGCCTGACTTCCCTACAGCGGCGATTATCAACGGCCGTCGTGGGATTATTGATGCATATCGTACAGGGCGTGGCAAGGTCTATATCCGTGCAAGCGCTGAAGTGGAAGTCGATGAGAAAAATGGTCGTGAAACCATTATTGTCAGCGAAATCCCTTATCAAGTGAATAAAGCTCGCTTGATTGAAAAAATTGCAGAATTAGTTAAAGACAAACGCGTTGAAGGTATCAGTGCACTGCGTGACGAGTCGGATAAAGACGGTATGCGCATTGTTATTGAAGTTAAACGCGATGCGGTGGGTGAAGTTGTACTAAACAACTTATATTCATTGACCCAATTGCAAGTTTCTTTTGGTATCAATATGGTAGCTCTACATCAAGGGCAACCCAAAATACTGAATTTAAAAGATATCATTGCTGCTTTTGTGCGTCACCGTCGTGAAGTTGTCACTCGTCGTACGATTTTTGAATTACGCAAAGCGCGTGACCGTGCTCATATCCTTGAAGCATTAGCAATCGCCTTGGCTAATATTGACCCAATTATTGAACTGATCCGTAAAGCACCAACGCCTGCCGAAGCAAAAGCAGGGCTAATTGCACGCTCTTGGGATCTGGGTAATGTTGCTGCGATGCTAGAACGCGCGGGTGATGACGCCGCTCGTCCTGAGTGGTTAGAGCCTCAGTTTGGTGTGCATGAAGGGCAATATTTCCTGACTGAACAACAAGCCCAAGCTATTTTGGACTTACGCCTCCAAAAATTAACGGGCCTTGAGCACGAAAAATTACTGGAAGAGTACCGTGAACTTCTAGTGCAAATTGAAGCTTTACTGTTTATTTTACGCAGCCCTGAACGTTTGATGGAAGTGATTCGCGAAGAGTTAGAAATTATTCGTGATACTTACAACGACCCTCGTCGTACAGAAATTACAGAAAATACCGCAGACATCAATATTGAAGATTTGATCAACCAAGAAGATGTAGTGGTGACATTATCTCATCAAGGTTATGTGAAATATCAGCCTCTGTCTGATTACGAAGCACAGCGCCGTGGTGGTAAAGGTAAGTCTGCGGCAAGAACTAAAGACGAAGACTTCATTGAACGATTATTGGTCGCCAATACACATGACACCATCTTGTGTTTCTCAAGCCGTGGTCGGTTATATTGGATGAAAGTTTACCAATTACCAGAAGCGAGCCGTGGCGCTCGTGGTCGCCCAATTGTTAACTTATTACCACTAGAACAAGATGAGCGTATTACGGCCATCTTACCTGTACGTGAATATGAAGAGGGTTACAACGTCTTCATGGCAACGGCGAGTGGTACTGTGAAGAAAACGCCTTTACAAGAGTTTAGTCGCCCAAGAAGTGCCGGTATTATTGCGGTGAACTTGAATGACGGTGATGAACTGATTGGTGTTGATTTAACAGATGGTTCAAACGAAGTCATGCTGTTTTCAGCTCAGGGTAAAGTTGTGCGCTTCGCTGAAGATGCCGTTCGTCCTATGGGACGTACCGCAACAGGTGTACGTGGTATTAAATTAATGGATAACGACAAAGTCGTTTCTTTGATTATTCCACGTGGAGAAGGGCATATCTTAACTGTGACAGAAAATGGTTACGGTAAACGTACTGAAGAAGCTGAATACCCAACTAAATCTCGTGCAACTCAAGGGGTTATCTCCATTAAAGTGAGTGAGCGAAACGGGAATGTAGTTGGCGCGATTCAGGTTGATGAAACAGACCAAATCATGATGATCACGGATGCCGGCACATTAGTTCGTACACGGGTGTCTGAAGTGAGCGTCGTTGGGCGTAATACTCAAGGTGTTACCTTGATTAGAACCGCTGAAGATGAAAAAGTTGTTGGTTTGCAGCGCGTTGCTGAAACAGATGACGATGAAAACAATGATGATGAGATTGCAAATGAAAACACTGAAGAAAATGGTGTTGATGATGCAAATATCGACGATCAAGAGTAATCATCGCGTTTAATTTAATGAACGGGTAGCGTAATTAGCTGCCCGTTTTAGTTTCTAACCTTAATGTCTTAATTTTAATACTTTTCATGTTAGTCGCTTTTTTATCATGTAATCGAGTATAATTAGCGGTCATAGTATCGAATATACAGGAAAGCGCTTGAGATATTTACCCTCGTTTAAAACATCACTTAGACTTTCTCGGGATTTATTTCGTATCCTCGGCTTGATGTTGTGGGGTATGGGCGTTTTTATTACTTTATTCTTCCTTTATTCGCAATTTAATGAATACAAATCGGACATTCGTCAACAGTTCTATTCGGGTTATGAAAACCTGCAAGCCTATATCCAACAAACCGGAGCGACACTTAATTCTATCCAGTCAATGACTGAGCTATATCGAGTAAAGCTACAAGAATCGACAGAAGTAAAGAATCTTCCAAGTAAATTTCTCGAATTACCGAACGCATCTAATTACTCTTTCTATAAATTAACGCCGAATACGGATTGTGATTATTTTAGGGATAGAGCAGAGAATTACTTGCAGGCTTTTGAACAACTGAATTACTTTTGGAAAGAGAGTATTGCTGCACCTCAAGCTTTAAACCATGTCTTTTTAGTTGGTTCAAGAAGTTATTGTATGGTGGATTATCCGATCCGCTCAACAATATCTGATATCGAAATACTCAAAAAAGTCAGCTATGAAAGTGTGCGGACTTACCAAGGCTTGAGGTTACAAGGAAAAGAGCGCAATTTATTTACAATTATGCATGGTGCACAGCCAGATTATGGGCAAGTTTACTTAATTCAGGCAATCAAGCACGATAACATGCTGCCTGCGTTTATTGGGTTAGAACGTTCAATTAACTTGAATCAATTCAATATACGCCGAAATAAAGCTATCGAAATACTAATAATTAACGACTATAACCAGCCTGTTTTATATTCTCCTATCGATATCAACCCTAAGAGCTCAGCGTTACTCAATATTTCAGAGCCTTCATTCTTTGGTTTTAACTCAGATTATTCAAAATTAATCTTCAAAAAACGCTTACTGCCCTCTCAAATTACGGTCATTTTCTCCATTGCGACGTCTGAAATATTAACTAGTTTAGAAAATACTATTTTTTACGGTATTGTCCTTAATATTTTTACGGGTGGGCTAATTTTCTTTTTAATTTGGTTACTTGAAAGGAAAATGCTAGAACCTGCAGAGAACACCGCGATACGGCTTGAAGAGCATGAACAATTCAATCACAAAATAGTGGCATCAGCACCTGTCGGTATCATCATTTTAAGATTAACCGATGGAGGTAATATCCTTAGTAATGAATTAGCTCATGACTATTTCCGGCTATTAAATGAAGATGATAAACAGCGAATATTAACAATCATTCGCCAAAAAACGAGCAATTATATTGATGTGGTGACAACCAATGGCACACATTTACAAATTAGCTTTGTAAACTCTCGTTATCAGAATGAAGATGTCGCTATTTGTGTATTAGTGGACATCAGTATTCGTGTTCAAATGGAAAAATCGTTGCAAGATGTAGCCGATGCAGCGGAACAAGCGAACCATGCTAAGTCGATGTTCTTAGCGACAGTAAGCCATGAATTAAGAACACCGTTATATGGCATTATTGGTAACATAGAATTGCTACAACGTTATGAGTTATCTGAGAAAGCGACACGTTTGGTTTCCACTATGGATAACTCATCGTCGCTTTTATTACAGATTATTAGTGATATTTTGGACTTTTCAAAAATTGAATCTAAGCAGTTGAAAATAGAAAGCAAACTGTTTAATTGTCGTGAAGTTTTTGAGTTCGTATTAGCGAACTACTTGCCATTAGTGTCTAAGAAAAAAATATCATTATATTCTTATATTGAACCTAACATTCCTGATCTCATTTTGAACGATTCTGTGCGTTTACAACAAGTGGTTTCTAATATTGTTAATAACAGTATTAAATTTACAGAATCAGGCTTTGTATTGCTGTATGTTTGGAAAGATGAGAATTATTTAAAGATTGAAATACGTGATTCAGGAATTGGAATGACCCATGCAGTGGTCATGCAGTTGTTTGACCCATTTTTTCAAGTTCATGACCAAAATAATATCGGTCATAAAGGAACAGGGTTAGGATTAGCGATTTGTGAAAAACTGATTAACCTCATGGATGGTGATATTGAGGTCAATTCCCAAATTGGGCTTGGTAGCTCATTTACTATTCGTATTCCTTTATATGGTCAAGAATATATTAAGAAAAACATTCCAGAATATCGTGCACATTATCGTATTGCTATCTCGTGCCGAAATGAATTTTTAATGAATTTTCTTTTACGCTTGTTAAGTCATGAGCAATTTACGGTTGTGGGTCATCACTCGATTGATAAAACACAAAATTATGACCTGCTAATAACCGATTATGAGTATACCGGAGGTATAACCTGTGAAGATCATATCCAGTTATCAAGTTTTTATGCCGGTGAACTTCACGAAATAAAATCACACCAATGGATTTATAATACATATCAATTAGATAAGTTGCCTGTTTTAATTGATAAAGTCATCATGAAAACGATTGAGCAATCGCAGAAAAATAATATAGCAAATCAACCATTGGTTGCTGATAATTCGTTTGGTGAATACCATGTGTTAATTGTCGATGACCACCCAATTAACCGAGCATTATTGAGTGAACAATTAGCGTCTATCGGTTTTACTACAGGCACTGCAATAGATGGATTAGATGCACTAAAATATCTAAATAATCATCACGTTGATATTGTTTTAACGGATGTAAATATGCCAAATATGGATGGTTATCAGCTGGCAAAAGAACTGCGGCGCTTAGAGTTTAGCTTACCCGTTATCGCATTAACTGCTAATGCAATGGCAGAAGAAAAGCAACGCTGTATTAATGCAGGAATGAATGATTGTTTGTCAAAACCAACAACAATTGCAATTTTACGAGAGACCCTGACGCGCTACTGTTAAATATACTTAAAGATGAATGCAAAAATAAAAACCCATAACTGGGTTTTTATTGGTGTAGTCTTATCATTGAAATGAAACTCACTCTGAAGGCGAGTTATCAATACTTACAGAAGAAAGGTAATTTAGCAGCGCAATATCATTTTCAACGCCTAATTTCAGCATGGCTGATTTTTTCTGGCTACTGATCGTTTTTATGCTACGGTTAAGTTTTTTCGCAATTTCAGTGACTAAAAAGCCTTCAGCAAATAAACGTAGTACTTCACTTTCTTTTGGTGATAAGCGTTTATCGCCGTAGCCACTTGCATTGACTTTTTCCAGTAGCTTACTCACACTTTCTGGCGTGAATTTTTTGCCTTTCTGTAAAGCGGCTAAAGCTTTAGGTAAATCAGCTGGTGCGCCTTGTTTTAACACAATCCCTTCAATATCCAGCTCTAATATTGCGCTAAGAATGGCTGGGTTATTGTTCATTGTGAGAACAATGATTGATAGATCAGGATAATGCCGTTTGATGTATTTGATTAAAGTAATACCATCGCCATATTTATCACCTGGCATTGATAAATCAGTAACTAGCACGTCTGCATTTAAGCGTGCTAAGTTATTAATCAAAGAGGTTGAGTCCTCAAATTCCCCTACGATATTCACCCATTCAATTTGTTCAAGTGATTTTCTGATGCCGAAAAGAACGATAGGGTGATCATCGGCAACAATGACATTTAGGTTATTCATATTATTGGTTACCTTCTGGCATTAGTTTTTTGACTGAATTATCCAGCATGCTAATGCAATTTTTTATTTCCAATCCGTTTTCATCTGCTATGTAACGCTCCAAATCTTCACAAAGCTTATGAAGAAAAGTAAATTCGAGTATAGCAAAAACTCCTTTTAAACGATGTGCAGTGTTTTTCAATTCGGTCAAATCCTCAACACTTTCACTATTATACAGTTTATTAATATCTATCGGTACTGTTGTGATAAACAAATCTCGATATCCACTATTTGCTAGTATTAATTGATAACTTGCAATTGCATCTTCTATTGATTCATTCGAGGTTCGTGAAACCGTTTGGTCATCAACATTGTGAAAAATCAGATTATTAGAATGCTCATGTTCATGATCCGTGTTTTCGATCAGTAATGAGATGGCATCAATTAATTCATCAGCAAAATTATAGTTAGCTTCGATGTAATGAGGTTGTAATTGGTTTATTCCTGAAAGAGTACCATTTACTTTAACAATATTTTCAAAATATTCCTCATTATTATCAATTATCAAGAGATCCCAGTTGGTATGAGGGGAACTCTCACTTAAGTCCAAATATTCTGCTCCATAATTAGTTAATATATTCCTAACAATCCGTGAAATATCTGCATTATGTATGTTTAAGCGTATACAAACATCTTCCAATAAAGCCGGGTAGTCTTTAACTAGTAACTCTTTAGCTGCAGGTAGCGTAATTTCATAATGAGTGCCGATTGCATCACTAGAACGAATAGAAAAAGCACCATTCATTTTTTTTACCAGTAGTTTGCATAAATAAAATGTTATACCTGAACGTGTAAAGTTAGAGGAATTTAAAATCTGTCCAGTAAAAGGACTTTGCAAATTACTCAGTTCTTGATTACTTACGCCAGTCCCACTGTCTCTAATATTCAGTAAGATGATATTTTTACTAGCATTATAAGATAACGTGAATGAAATTTTTCCAAAAGAGGTTGTTGCAATAGAATAATCCCAAATTAGCTGTATTAATTGCTTTAAATAATCCAGATTAGCCACGATAAGCGAATCTGGATTGAGATTATTATGAAAATAAAGCGCTAACCCTTTGTTATTACACTGCGATAAGTTTTGTTTTAAAAATTGACTCACAAGGTTACTGATAGAAACGTTCTCTGTTTTTACGGGGTCAGTTTGAGACTCAAGTTGATTTAATAAGTTAATATTTTTAAACCAGCGATTAATATGAAAAAGCTGATTTTCAATTTCTAAAATAAATGCACGATTATTTATATTGGCAATTTCGGATAGTTTGGTTAATTGATTATCAACTTTAATTAGTGAAGGCAATATTTCACTACACATATTCTCAAATACAGCTTTACGCATATGAATATTTTTTTTGTATTCGCGATTCGCTAATTCTTGGCGTTTTTGGGTTAATGCTTCTTTATCTTTATCCGTAATAATGAAGAGAACTGTATTGGATTTTGATATGTTATCGACAAGAACAACTTCATAGACAATATTTTCGATAGAAACTTGAATAACATCATGATTTTCCATGGCCATTTCTTTAATGTGAACCAGATCCATGGAAGGTAATAGTTGATTAGCAATATCATTGCTCAGAATTTTTTTGTTAGTGTTAAAGTCGTAAACTAAAATGCCGTACGAAATATGACTGATAATATCGCTAGTCAGTGCTTCATTAAAATTCAGTTCTTGCAGCATATTTGTATTGGGAGAAATCAGGCGTTTACGGATAAAGAGCATAATCAGCAAAGCAAAAAAGATCATGATAAGCATGCCAGTCATTAGCCATAAGTTATAGCTAATGACATTAAAAATAATGCTTTTTAATGAAATATGGTAATAAAGTTGATAACTGGTACCGTCAATAGGGTGGGAGAAGATGAGGTTAGTTCCAACCCAAGTTGTATGAGACTCATTGCTTCCTGTGCTTGCAGGGCGTGTATTTATCGTAAAAAAATCCCCATTTAAATTTGGGGGGATCAGTGAATTGATCGAAATATCAAAAGATATGACACTCGTTAACTGCCCTGGAGAATTAAACATCAGCCGATAAGTATAGTAATAAAGGTCATCAGGGGAGTATTTTTGAATATTTGAAATTATTTCCCGTCGATCTAACAATGTTGATTGTGTCAACATATCAGCGCGCTTTTCTTCTGCCGTTAAGGTGAGATAACTTTCTTTAAATCGTAGCTCAGGTTTAAGAATTGAATGGGTGGTTACTAAGACTAGTGTATTGTCTAAACCATTGAGATAATACATCGAGTTATATTCATTACGGGCACCCCAGACAATCTCCATATAATTTGCAAGCTTAGAGGCTAAAACATTACTACTTTGCTTATTATTACCAAATACAATGGCATCGATTGATTGGTTGGCGCTACTTAACCAAAAAATATCATGGCGCATTCCTGTCACAGTGAGATTATCGGCGGGAGGTACTGATGTCTTTTCATTGGCAATTTTGTAGATATGGCTCGCTTGATAACGATAATCTTCGATTTGATAGGCTAACCGACTCGCCATACTGTTCAAACTAGTCTGACGGCTTTGAACTAATGCTTGATAGTAGTTAAATAGCGATAAAAAAAGCATTACTATTAGCAACAGAATAAATGCTGCGAAAATACGAAAAAGAGTGTTTGGCTTTAATAATGATTGTTTGTACATACTGTAGCAAGTCGTCCCGTCGGCTAAAATATTATTAGATTAAAAATCATACGCCTAGAGAAAGGATAGACACCGATTTTGCACAGATACTACCATTTTTCTTGGGAAAGAGAGAGTGATTGAGTGAAGATTAGCCAAACGGAGTAAAAAAATCAATTTTTTTACTTTCAGGGGTAGACAAGTTGCAGGGATTCCTCCATAATCGCGCCCCATGGAGAGATGGCCGAGCGGTCGAAGGCAGCGGTCTTGAAAACCGCCGATGGGAAACCATCCTAGAGTTCGAATCTCTATCTCTCCGCCATATTCGCCGGCTTAGCTCAGTTGGTAGAGCAACTGACTTGTAATCAGTAGGTCACCAGTTCGACTCCGGTAGCCGGCACCAAATAAGAACCCGTTATCTCTCAACCAGATAACGGGTTTTTTCTTGTTTGTAATTCATGTCATTTTACCCCTTCTAGTTGCTGATAAGTACATCAAGAACATCACCACTCAAATGATTTTAAAACAATGAGAGAGTAGATATGGCTGAGATGAAATTAAAATCTCAGATGGATATTCGGGTTAACGACAGAACTGGTGATGAGAATAGTGAAGGGTGGTTAGGGTATTCCTATAATAGGAGGAGCTATCCACTCTATAAGTGGCTACAATCTTAGGCGAATTTACTGATCTTATTTTTTCTCATAGTAGTCTATGGTTGATGGCATCAAGTTGCTAAAAATAGCGACTAAATTGACAAATATAAGCAAAATAATCCGTAAAATGACAAAAATGCATATTAATAATGAGATTAATTAACCCATATATGTGATAATTTTGTCAGTTCACTACTGTTTAAGTGATTACGTTTTTAGTTTAATCGGCGTATCGTTCTGAAGAGGAAAAAGGAATCCGGCAGAGCTGCTGATTAATTGGCATACTAAAAATCAAATATTGCTTAATAGTTTTGAAAAGGTTATCCGACCGTTATCTACTTAAGTAGAAGATGAATTTTAAGGATATTCAGCTAGTTGTGGGTGAAAACCCATTTTGTTGTAGTAATCATGTTGAATTTAAAAGACTAAATATTGTCTAAAATAGCGTGCATTCTGCAAAGGCGAAGTATTGGGAGATATAATGTACGCCAAAAACCCATTTTCACTGAAATTGGTCCATCCGAAGTACTTAGTAACATGGATGGGGGTTTTTATCTTATTTTTATTGGTTCAATTACCTTATAAATGGCAGATATCGTTAGGTGCTTTTTTAGGTATCAATTCGCGGTATTTTATTAAAAGAAGAGTATCAATAATTAAACGAAACTTAGAGTTGTGTTTTCCGGACAAAAATAAAAATGAAATAGATATTCTGGTAAATGATAACCTAAAATCTTTGGGGATCGCATTATTTGAAACTGGAATTGCCTGGTTTTGGAGCGATAAAAGAGTTAAAAAACTCTTTCAAGTAAAAGGAATGTCTAATTATTTAGATGCGATTGCGAAAAACAAAGGTGTAATAATTGTTGGGGTTCATTTTATGTCACTTGAGTTAGGTGGTCGGATTATGGGCCTTTGTTTCCCTGTTAATGCAATGTATCGGCCGCATAATAATAAAGCGATGGAATATATTCAAACAAAGGGACGGTGCCGTTCAGGTAAAGGAATGATTGACCGTAAAAATTTGAAATTTATGGTTCAAGAGTTAAAAAATGGTAAGTCCATATGGTTTGCACCCGACCAAGATTTTGGACGAAAAGGGACGATATTTGCGCCATTTTTTTCTGTTAAAAATAGTTCCACCTCAAAGGGAACATCAATACTTGCTCAATTATCTAAATCACCAACACTCACAGTAACATTATTGAGAAATAAGAGTGGTGCTAATTATGATTTGATACTGGGAAAAGAAATACCTAAGTACCCAAGTTGTAATGCATTACAGGATGCAACAGCAATTAACTCGGTTTTAGAGATGGAAATTATGAAAGCGCCAGAACAATATCTTTGGGCTCATCGACGGTTTAAAACTAGGCCGGAAGGGGAAGTGTCACTTTATAGTTAGCTTTATATTTATCTATAGCAGTAAAGGCAATCGTGATTAAAAGGAATTAGTTGGCTTTTTACTGATAACCCTTTTTGTATTATAGTTTTTTTAGACTCATAATATAAAACGAGATAAATAAACCTTTTATCTCGTTTTAATCATAAGTTATAGTCTTGTTTAGTACGGATTTTTTTGTTAGAACCAGCTGTGTAGCATAAAGTATGATAATGAAAATATAAAAATTACCATTAGGTGTTGGAGTACCTTTAAAAACAAAAGAAATCTTCTTATTTGATTCATTGTTTCCTGCTTTGGCTAACAAAAAGAGTAGTTAATTAAAAAGTTTTATTCTGTGTAGTAACGCTAATTATAAAATACCAGTTTGTATATAAAATATTACAAAAATGTGAAATATATTGCGCTTAATAAGTAAAAATATCTAATTTAAAAATATTTAACAAATAACTGATCATTTATTGCGTAAAAATAGAACTACCTTCAATAACGATATTAATCGAAGGCAATTCTATTATAGAGTTACTTTAGAATAAACTAAAAACTATTTTCATATTCTCGAGCTTTTTTATCGTCATAATTATGTTCCCATTTGGCAATAACCAGAGCGGCTAGGGCATTACCTACCACATTAAGTGCCGTACGTGCCATATCTAGAATTCTGTCAACACCTGCGATGAATGCTAACCCTTCTAATGGAATCCCTACACTTCCTAGCGTGGCAAGAAGAACAACAAATGAAACACCTGGGACACCAGCAATACCTTTAGAAGTGATCATAAGAGTAAATACTAAGATAAGTTCTTGCCCAATGGAGAGTTCTATACCATAAAGTTGGGCTATAAAAATAGCGGCAATACTTTGGTATAGTGTCGAGCCATCTAAGTTAAATGAATAACCAATTGGAATAACAAAGCTTGTTACAGACTTAGGCGCTCCGTATTTTTCCATTTTATCCATAATACGAGGAAGTACGGTTTCAGAGCTGGCCGTCGAATAAGCGAGTAACAATTCATCTTTTAATATTTTCATCAAAGTGAAAATATTAATTCGACAATAACGGGCAACTAATCCTAATACAACAACCGCAAAAAATATAATTGCACAGTGGACGAGTATAACCAGTTTCAATAAAGGAACTAATGATGAGAAACCAAAGTTAGCAACGGTAACGGATATTAATGCGAAAACCCCGATTGGAGCATACATCATAATCATATTTGTTACGCGGAACATTGTTTCAGAGAAAGTCTGTAATACATTGAGTAATGGTTGTTTTTTCTCTAATGGTAAAGAAGAAAGCCCTAAGCCAAATAATACAGCAAAAAAGATGACGGGGAGCATATCACCACTCGCCATCGCTGCAAAAATATTACTTGGAACTAAAGTGAGGATCGTATTAATGATCCCGGAAGGGTGGCTTTCAACTTCTTGGGTAGTTTTTTCATATTGTGAAATATCGACTTGAGTTAATTGCGACATGTCAATACCAACACCTGGTTGGAATATATTGGCAAAAGAGATACCGACGATAATGGCAATTGTAGTAATAATTTCAAAATAAAGAATAGTTTTAAAACCGAGAGAGCCTAGTTGCTTGGTATTACCAACGCCTGCTATTCCAACAATTAGGGTTGATATTACAATAGGAACAACAATCATCTTGATTAACTGAATAAATATTTTACCAGCCGGGGATAGAATATTTAAAATCAACCAATCTTTGTACTCTGTATTATCATGTAAAAGCGCACCAGCAATAACGCCCAAAATAAGAGCAACCAATATTTGCCATCCTAGGCCAAATTTAAACGGTTTTTTTTTAGTCACTTGGTTTAATGTCATAATGAAATCTCATTTTATATTAATAATTCTTATGTATGTCTTTTTATTATCATAAATTTTATATCGAATATTCGAGAAAACTACAACTATTAACTCGATAAATTTGAGTAATTCCAATGTGTAATTTATATCAATTTGTTTGTTTTGTTAAATTATATTATAATAATAATGTTTTATGTTAAATATTATATATGAATGTGAATTTTAGGTGAGTTTTGAAGGTAAATTAATATTCAAAGTAAATGGAGTAAATGTTTTAAATTTGTTAATGAAATGGTTTGTTGTAGTGCTTGTTTTTCGCCGATAAAACTAAATAGAGTGAAAAATAGCCACTAAAAGTATTATTTTCATTGGAAAGGTTTCTGAATGTGATTTTATGTTTAAATCATTCTATTTAATTAGTTAACAAAAAATAGAATTTAATCTAATAAAATTATGGCTAGATAATGAAGCATTATTAAAATATAAAAGTTATTGCGATAAATGATTTATCACTAAAATTTATGTAATGAAATTAGTGAAGAATAAAGAAATTTAATAATAGACAAATTAAACTTTAAATAATTCAAAGAGCAGATTGTTTCCGTTTAAGTGCAGCGAGTAATGTGCGTTCAGAAAGGTCTAAGTAATTACGTAACATATTAGCCGCATCTAAATTTTGGCCAGAATCTAATAAGTTAAGAATAGAGTGGTTTTTATCAATATAGGGAGCATACAAAATTTTAGGGTCATTGAGGTGACCAAAGGCCAGTCGTAATTCAGCTGACACATTACGGTATAATTTAATTAAACGTTCGCTGTCGGATAACTCGACAATGGCAGTATGAAATTTCATATTTGCAGTACCTACACCGACCCAGTTCTCGGTCTTTTCATGTTCACGAGCTTTTTGAACAGCCTCTTTCATTTTATGAACTGATGGATGCAAGGCATATGCATGAGTTAACGCATCACACTCAATAAGCCGGCGAACTTGGTAGATATCGATAATGGCGGCCATATCAGGGACTGAGACAAATACACCCTTATTTGGAGCATAAGTTAACAAACCTTCCTGCGTAAGTACGCGAAATACTTCTCGCAATGTGTTGCGAGAGATATCGAGTTCTTCACTTAATGTTGCTTCAGATAAGCGCTGACCCGGCGTGATCTCCCCAACTGTTATCTTATAACGTATAACTTCTGCAATAGTGACAGATAAAGTTTGTGCAACAGATTGTTTTTTCATAATAAAGGCTAATTTTAGTCTCAGGGGTAATAATTCGTTATATTCACATATTCAAGTTATGGCAGCAAGTTTCCTTTCTTTTTTACTCATCATCCCATTTCATGTATTTGCACAAAAATAGTGAAATTATAAATTTATCGCACCAACTTGGTGCGAACTAGTCGATAAGCAATATGCATGTGCAGTGAAAATTGTTAAAAAAGTGATCTCGTCTTGATTTTTAAACGAGCAATTACGATTTTTATTGATTGTTTATTCATCATTTAATACTAATTGTTCAACAATTCATTAAAAATGAATTAACAATATAGGTAACAAGTAGAACAATGGCACGATAATTGCCTTAGTGATTGTGACATCAACAACTACATCAATAATTAAAACAATAACTATTAGAGGAGTATGCACATGGCCGCTCAAGAAAGTGCACCAACTACGGCTGAATATGTGAAAAGCCGCCGTTCATCACTGATAAGCGCAATTTTTTTAATGGCAACGTCTGCCATTGGGCCTGGGTTTATCACACAAACGGCTACTTTTACCGTGACATTAGGAGCCGCTTTTGCCTTCGGGATATTAGCGTCTATTGTGATTGACTTCATTGTTCAGCAGAACATATGGCGAGTTGTTACCCTGACTAAAATGCACTCATCCGAAATTGCGAATGCCACAATTCCTGGGAGTGGTTATTTACTTGCTATATTAGTTATTTTTGGCGGGCTAATTTTTAATATTGGCAATATTGCAGGTGCAGGGTTAGGGCTTAATGCCTTAGTTGGCTTAGACCCGAAATGGGGTGGTTTGATTAGCGCACTATTAGCCATTTATATTTTTTCCTCCCGTAAGGCCAGCACATTTATTGATAGGTTAATTATTGGATTAGGTGTAGTGATGATTGGCTTAACATTATTTGTCGCTATTGCATCAAATCCGCCTGTTGGTGAGGCATTACGCCAAAGCGTACTACCGGACACGGTTGATTTTGCCATGATAACCACCATTGTTGGGGGCACTGTTGGGGGGTATATCTGTTATGCAGGCGCTCATCGCTTATTGGATAAAGGCGCAGTAGGTATTGAAAACATTAAAGTTGTTTCTAGCGCTGCGACAAAAGGTATCTTAGTTGTTGGGTTGATGCGTTACATTTTATTTTTGGCTATCTTAGGTGTAGTTGCAAGTGGTGTGACTATTGATATTTCTGGACATGCGGCTAACCCAGCATCGCAAGCATTTCAGGCAGCTGCGGGTAATTTTGGTTTACGTATCTTCGGTTTAATTCTATGGGCTGCAGCACTTACCAGTGTGATTGGTGCAGCGTATACCTCAATGAGCTTCTTAACGGCATTTAAGTCTTCTATCACAGAAAGGCAACGTAATGTCGCAACTATCATATTTATTGCAGTTTCTCTGATTGTCTATTTATTTATGGGAACAGCCCCTGCGGCATTATTGGTTTTTGCCGGTGGTTTCAATGGGCTAATTTTACCTATTGGTTTAACTTTATTTGTTTATATCGGCTGGAAACGCTCAGATTTAATGTCAGGTTACCATTATCCACGTTGGCTATTATGGTCTGGTGTTGTGACGTGTGCACTCACTTGGTATATGGGCGCAATGTCTGTCGGTGCAATCTTTAATTATCTGAAATAACTCAAGGAGAAGCCATGAGAAAGCAAATTGATTTAAATAGCGACCTTGGGGAGAGTTTTGGGCAATGGGAAATGGGGAACGATACCGCCATTCTTCCTGTTGTTAGTAGTGCCAATATTGCCTGCGGTTTTCATGCGGGTTCGCCAGAAGGGATATTAAAAACCCTTAAAGCAGCGAAGGAAAATGGTGTTGCTGTTGGTGCTCATGTTGGTTATCCCGACTTAGTGGGATTTGGTCGACGTAATATGGATATTGCATCAAATGAATTAACTGCGGACGTGATTTATCAAATTGGTGCATTACAAGGGTTAGCAACCGCAGCAGGAACACAAGTTTTATATGTTAAACCCCATGGAGCATTGTATAACACGATTGCTCATGATAAACGTCAAGCTATGGCGGTGATTGATGCGATATTAGCCATTGATAAGCAGCTGATATTAGTCGCATTAGCAGGATCGCCATTAATTGAGTGGGCGAGAGAATGTGGCTTAAATGTCGTCGCAGAAGCTTTTGCTGATAGAGCTTATAACAGCGATGGTACATTAGTATCTCGAAAATTAGCCGGCTCTGTATTACATGACCCACAGATAGTCGCAGACCGCATGTTGCAATTGGTCATGGAGGACGGTGTGATGTCAATTGATGGAAAATTTACACCGGTTGACGCGGGGTCAATTTGTGTTCATGGCGATAGTCCTGGCGCTCTTGAAATGGCAAAACAGGTACGCGCTATTCTAGAGAAACAAGGTATTGAAATTTATGGTTTTGCTCATAAAGGAGACCGCGAATGACACCGCTAATGAAGGCATCACAGCAGGCCATTGAAGCCGCTCGTCTTGCACGCCTTGCTATCCGCGAAGGATATGACAAACCAACAGCTGGCCTTGCTCCGGGCATGACTCAAGCCAACATGATTGCATTGCCACGCGATTGGGCATTTGATTTTTTATTATATGCTCAGCGTAATCCAAAGAGCTGCCCTGTTTTGGACGTATGCGAAGCAGGGAGTTGGCAAACTGTTTTAGCTGAAGGTGCTGATTTACGTACTGATATTCCACGTTACCGTGTGTGGGAAAATGGTCAGTTAACCGCTGAAATTACGGATGCGACATCGATTTACCAACAATATCCTGATTTAGTGACTTTTTTAATTGGTTGCAGTTTTACTTTCGAAACACCAATGATTGAAGCCGGTATTGATGTACGGCATATCACCGATAAATCCAATGTTCCGATGTATAAAACTAATCACCTTTGTCGCCCAGCTGGGCGTTTACAAGGGGAGCTAGTGGTTTCAATGCGACCAATACCTGCAAATCGAGTAGCGGATGCTGTGAGTATTACTGGCAGGTTTCCCGCAGTACATGGCACACCTGTTCATATTGGTGCGCCAGAACAATTAGGTATTGTTGACATTATGCAACCTGACTTCGGTGATGCGGTTCGTATCGAAGAGGGGGAAATCCCCGTTTTTTGGGCTTGCGGCGTAACGCCTCAAGCGGCAGTGATGAAATCAGGGGTTCCTTTCGCATTAAGCCATGCACCTGGTTACATGTTTATTACGGATGTACCCGATGCCGCATATCATATATAGAGGTGCCAATTGAGATTTTTACCCGTCAATTTAAGTGCCTTTATGGTGGAGTTAGAAAGTCTTGAACAAACAATGGCATTGACTGATTCATTAACAGAAATGCCAATTTATGGGATTGACGAAATTACGCCAGCAGCAAGGACGATTTTAATTCGCTATAACCCGATCAAGATTGATGTAAATGATTTGGTTGAAAAGATTTCGCTTAGGGATGTGTCAAGTGTCGTCGGCAAGGCCAGCAAATTGGTCACTATCCCTGTTCATTATAATGGGGAGGATTTATCCGATGTTGCATTGCATTTAGGTATATCCACCGCTGAAGTTATACGTCGTCATACAGAAAATGAATTTCAGGTTGCATTTAGCGGTTTTGCCCCAGGTTTTGGTTACATGGTTTCGAAAGGCGCTAATTTGAATGTTCCAAGGCGTCAATCACCAAGGGTGCGCATTCCTGCGGGTTCTGTTGCATTAGCGGGAGAGTTTAGCAGTGTCTATCCACAAGCTAGCCCTGGCGGATGGCAGTTGATTGGTGTGACTGAGCTATTAATGTGGGATATCAATCGACCTGAACCTGCGTTAGTTCAGGCAGGAACGCGGGTCAACTTTGTTGATGCAACGAAAAGTCAGATTAGCTATAGCTTGCCAACTAAAGTAGAAAGTGAAACTAAACCTGAGAGTACCACTGCTGATTTAACCGTTTTAACGACGGGGTTACAGGTTTTATTTCAAGATTTAGGGCGTATTGGCCAATCGGCATTAGGTATTTCAGAATCAGGCAGTATGGATAAATCGGCATTGCGTAGTGCAAACCGTATTGTGGGGAATGAATCAGACTCACCCGCTTTAGAGATAACACAAGGTGGGTTTAAGGCTCAGGTACACAAAGACCTTATTGTTGCAGTGACTGGAGCGCCTTGTATTATTGACGTTATCACGGCAGAACACGAACAATATCAAGTTAATACTTATCAACCAATTCATTTAGCAAAAGGCGACACCATTAAACTAAGCCGGCCGAACAAAGGTGTACGTAGCTATTTTGCTGTGCGGGGTGGTTTTAACATAGAACCTATTTTATCGAGTTGTTCGTTTGATACGTTAGCGCAAGTTGGTCCAGCCCCAATTACAGCAGGCCAAACATTAACGGTTAACACCAATTCGTCTTCATTAGCCGTTTCATTGTATGAAACACCTATTTTTGATTATCCCGCTGAAAGCGACATAGTGGTTTTGGATGTGGTATTGGGACCTCGAACGGATTGGTTTACAAAACAAGCCGTTGAGCAACTAACGAATCAATTATGGCAAGTCACTGCGTCATCAAACCGTATAGGCCTGCGCTTATTGAGTGAAAAACCGTTAGAACGCGAACAATTACAGGAGCTACCGAGTGAAGGGACTTGCATTGGGGCTATTCAAGTGCCAGCAAATGGCCAGCCCGTTTTGTTTCTCAACGACCACCCTTTAACTGGCGGTTATCCCGTTATTGGCGCGGTATGTGAATACCATTTGGATTTAGCAGGACAAATCCCGGTGAATGCCAAAATACGTTTTAATCCACTCGGTGAATTTAAAGCATTGTAAGGGAGCCATTGTGCTTATGAACATGAATAATAACAAAAACCATAAAGTATTGATTGCTAATCGAGGCGAAATCGCAGTTCGTATTATCCGTGCATGTCGTGATTATGGTTTTCAGTCTGTTGCCGTTTATGCGGATAGCGATATTGATGCACTCCACGTCAAAATGGCGGATGAAGCCTACGGGCTTGGAGGAAATTCCCCCACAGAGAGTTATTTGAATATTGAAAAGCTGATTAGTCTCGCTCAGCAATCAGGTGCGACGATGGTGCATCCAGGATATGGTTTTTTATCTGAACGGGCTGAGTTTGCGCGTGCAGTTGAAGCCGCAGGGTTAATCTGGATTGGGCCTAGCGCAAACAGTATTGATATATTAGGCGATAAGGTTCAGGCTCGTCATATTGCAATGCAGGTCGGCGCACCGCTAGTGGTTGGCACAAAAGACCCGGTGAATAGCGCACAAGAAGTCCTCGAATTTGCCCATCAACATGGTTTGCCTATTGCCATTAAGGCTGCGTTTGGTGGTGGAGGTAGAGGGCTCAAAGTCGCTTGGCAACTCCATGAAGTTGAAGAACTTTATCATTCGGCTGTACGTGAAGCGACTGCGGCATTTGGTCGTGGTGAATGCTTTATTGAACAGTTTTTGCATAACCCTCGGCACATTGAAGCACAAGTTATTGCGGATACGCATGGCAACGTGCTGGTGGTGGGAACCCGTGACTGTTCACTGCAGCGTCGTAATCAGAAACTGGTTGAAGAGTCGCCAGCACCTTTTTTATCCGAAAGTCAACAACAACAAATTATTCAAGCCTCTACCGATATTTGCCGTAAAGCAGGTTATGTTGGAGCAGGAACCGTTGAATTTTTGTTAAGCCAAGATGGAACGCTGTCATTTCTAGAAGTGAATACGCGATTACAAGTTGAGCACCCAGTCACAGAGGAAACCGCAGGTATTGACTTAGTGATTGAGCAGTTACGAATTGCAGAAGGCTTACCTTTAAGTATTAAGGAGATGCCGATCCCACGAGGGCATGCTTTTGAATTTCGTATTAATGCTGAAGATGCTGGAAACGGGTTTTTACCGACCCCTGGCACCATTACCGTTTTTGATGCACCATCGGGGCCTGGAGTGCGTGTTGACAGTGGCGTAATGGCTGGAACTACAATACCGGGCACCTTTGATTCGTTAATGGCGAAATTAATTGTAGTGGGTCGTACTCGAGAGCAAGCTATTTCGCGTGCACGCCGTGCATTGGCTGAATTTACTATTGAAGGTGTTGCATCAGTTTTACCATTCCACCGTGCAGTAATGGAACAAACTGATTTTTGTGATAATTTTAGTGTACATACGCGTTGGATAGAGACCGAATTTAATGTGGAAATTCCACCGGCAAAACGGCAAATTCCATTATCGGACCCTGAGATAACACGTACTTTCATTGAAATCGATGGAAAGCGTTGCGAGTTAGGTTTACCCACTCAATTGTTTTCTCGTTTTTCAGGTAATAACTCCGTAGCAGCCCATTCTGCGCCTCAGAAGGTCCACAATCCTGATGCGGTCAATGCCCCCATCTCTGGGATATTGTTTAATTGGCTGATCCCTCAGGGAAATAATGTTTCAAAAGGGGATGTAATCGGTGTAATGGAAGCAATGAAAATGGAAGTGCAAATTGTTGCACACCGAGCCGGAACATTGAAACACGGGGCTATTAAAGGGGATTTTGTTGAAGCAGAGAGCCCAATAGCTGAAATTATTTAATTTGGTGCCTGTTTAGTTTGAGCTAAAGGAGTTAGCTCAAACTAACGGGAAAGCCGTTCTGGCAATGTTCTGAGAGGGAGATGCGGTGCGGGTATGGTATGTTTCTCTTCAGCGGTCATTTCATTGCTATCACGATAGACCTCACCACAGAGAAAATAGAGGTTCGGTCGCTTAGATTCTAGGTAATTTTTTCGGCTAATACATTGTTCTTGTGTAAAAATAGTTTCAGTCACCGGTAACGCATCACATGAATCTGTGCCACAAGGGCTAACCCATAACGCCCAACCAATGAGTACCATATGTCCTGCCATTTACATTGCCTTCCTTAATAAGAACCAATATGAACCGCTGAAAGTAATGACTGTAAGTAACTATCTAATTCACATACGCATTATAGGTTAAATTCTAACATTGAGTTAACCAAATGTATGTATTTAGGCATGATGAATTCTCTTATGCACACTAAAAAGCAAATCTTTATAAATTAAAAAGTTGCGAATTATTATAAATAGAAAATAAATGATTTAATAATAAATAACGCGGAATATTGTTAAAATTACCTTGTTGATAATGAGTGTTTTTTTGTGTTAGATCGCAAAAAACAAAATAATTATCTGCAATTAACCGATATTAGAGCTCAAGCCTGTCAATTAAGGCTCTTTTTAACTAGGATTATGACAACCACTAATAAGAAAATAGATAGGAATAAATCATGAATGCCATGGAAGAAGTGCTTTCATTTTGGTTTGAGGAATCGACACCAAAACAATGGTTTGAAAAAAGCGCTAAATTTGATTTGACGATAGCACAACGGTTTGCGCATATTTGCGAACGTGCAGCTAAGGGAGAATTAGCTTATTGGCGGGCATCTATTCGTGGGCGCTTAGCGGAAATTATTGTTCTAGACCAGTTTTCTCGTAATTTATGGCGTGATACGCCAAGGTCTTTTGCTCAAGACGCAATGGCTTTAGCATTAGCGCAAGAGGCGATTAAGCAACATGATTATAATCTCCTGACATTATCACAGCGCAAGTTTGTTCTAATGCCATTTATGCATTCTGAATCGAGTTTTATTCATTTACAGGCAGTTGAGCTATTTCGCATGCTGGGTGACGACGGCACATTAGATTTTGAAATGCGACATAAAGCGATTATTGATAAATTTGGCCGTTATCCGCACCGTAATGAAATTTTAGGCCGTGCATCAACACAAGAAGAAATTGCATTTTTACAAGAGCCAAACTCTTCTTTTTAGGTTGCAACCAAATGAGCCCATGTTTTGTTTAATAAGCTCATTTGGTTTAGTATTTTATTTAGCGGAATAATTCAGTATTGACTGGAGATAACCCTAATTCCAATTGTAGTGATTTAAGGTAAATTTCAGTGAGTTGTGCAAGGGTAGGGTAAAAAGCAGTCTCTGTTTTGCTTTGCTGCACTAACTTTAAATAGCGATATGCCCAAGGCAATAAATATTGCTCAAATAAAGTAATAATGGCGCTGTCGTCCTCTTGTTCCGCTAAAGCAGAAACGGCCATCATCATTAAGCCAAATTGGTCTTCTGGTTCTCGTAGCCCTGTATCAGTGACTAGACCTTTCGTTTGCAAGAAGTCGCGATAAGCCGTTGTTGACTCTCCCATAACCGTATTATCATGTTCTAAATACACTGAGCCCCAAGGCGGAGCGGGCATACTACCTTGTCCTTCGAATAAAATTGAATAATCATACGCAATATCATCAGGTTGTATTTGTGACAACAAAGTACAAATAGCCTGAATTTGCTCAGGGTTTTCCCAAGAATGTAATTGTGGTATTTCACCCAAGACAGGGTAGACATTGCGTAAAGTGTCCGATTGCGGAGGGTAGTAGAAAAACGCACCAAGGATGCGGATCATTGTCGTGTCAATCATATTATTTTATCCGTCTTATTTCGTGCTAAAGGCTGACATCATTATCTGATTTCCTGCAGTTATATTGATGCAGGATGGTGTTGGATTTCTAAACAAAGAACCCCAAGTGGGGTTCTTTTATGAAACACTATAACATAGTAATAACAACGTCTTACATAGTTATTTGCCACAAGTTATAGAATGCGATGCGGCCAGCAAGTTCAGCTAATAATACTGCAGTAGCACAAGTCGCTAATGTCGCTTTTGGTGCGCGGTGCTTTAACGCCATACCAACGAATGCGGCTAAAGCAATGGCTAAGACAACGACTTGGAAACCCCAGAAGCCAGTTTGTTCGTTGCTAAGAGCTGGACCAGTTTCGGTTAAGAAAGCTTGGTAACCAGCACGGCTAGCAAAAATAGCGAAAGTACCTATTAAGAATGAAGCAATACCTAGGCCACGAGCACCGATTGCAATGGCGAGTGCACCGCCTCCGACTAACATCGTCATCCACATTTGTAGTGTGGTGTAACCGGTATTCCAGTTAGCAATAGTGGCGATGTTGTATACCTGAGGTATTGACCAAACAAATGCAAGTCCTGACACTACCGCAGCAATATTAGCCAGTTCACGTAATAACGTATGTTTGAAAAACAAAGTAAAAAACAACGTTGCAGCAGCGCATCCAACAAATACGCCACTCAAGAACGCTTCATTACTCATTGGTGAACGGCCTACACCCAGCAGCATATTAAAGAAGCGTAGTGGTTGGCCAACGTGTAACCCACCGATACCTAAGCCTATTATCATAATAATAAAGGCCACGATATTGGCAGTTTTTAACTGTTTATCGTCAATAGAACCCATTCTACGGCTGATATAAGCGAGTAAGAAAAGCCCAGCAGCTGACTGTCCTAAGACGGTGAAAAAAACGAGTGGTAATTCATGCATCTTATACCTCCGCAGGGTTCTTTAATTCGCCACTTTTATCGCCAAATGGCTTCGCATCTTTATGTGGTTTGATAACAATATTCGGGTTCGTCAGGCTTGGGTCTGGCATTGGCGCAATACCACACTCCGTGCCGTGTAATTCACGAAGAACATTAATATCATCAAAATCTAAAGCACGCTGCGGGCAAGATTCAACGCAAACAGGTTTCATCCCTTTTGCGACACGCTCATAACAGCCGTCGCATTTACTCATTAGTTTTTTCTTCTCATCAAATTGTGGTGCGCCATACGGGCAGCGCAACTCACAATAACGACAACCAACACAAATGGATTGGTCAACCACGACTAACCCATCTTCTTCACGTTTATGCATTGCACCAGTTGGGCAACCCGCGACACAAGTCGGGTTTGAGCAATGGTTACATGAAATAGAAAGATAGTAATTAAAGACGTTTTGTTGCCAGATACCATCTTGCTTTTGCCAACTACCGCCGCCAAATTCGTAGACGCGACGGAATTTTGGACCTAAATCTAAATCTTTTTCATCCTTACAACTGACTTGACACGTTTTACAGCCAGTGCATTTTGTGGAGTCAAAGTAAAAGCCATATTGTTTCATCATTCAACTCCTTAAGCGCGTTTAACTTCAACAAGGTTAGTATGTTGTGGGGTACCTTTAGCCAATGGCGAAGGGACATGTGAGGTTAGTGTATTGATACAACCACCGACATCTAGCCCATCATCATTGAGAGTACGCCATGCACCTTGTGGAACGGCGATAACACCAGGTAATACACGCTCTGTTACTTTCACTTTAATTTGAATACGCCCACGGTCATTAAATATTTCCGCCATATCACCATTGTTCAAGCCGCGTTGCTGAGCATCGATTGGGTTGAGCCAAAACTGATGTGGAATGGCTTCACGGAGCATCGCAACATTATAATATGATGAATGCACATGGCCTTTATCATGAAAGCCCGTCATTAATAGCGGATGTTTTTGCTGGCTTGCTTGGGCTTCAACGCCTTCTTTATTGACGCAATACTCAGGAATTGCAGGAATACGCTGGCCTTCGGGTAACTCCCAATTTTTGACACGCTCAGCCAGTTGTTCTGAATAGATTTCCACTTTACCTGACGGCGTCTTTAATGGGTTATTGATTGGGTCATCACGGAATTTCTTCAATGCAATATTTTCTGAGCTGTTCAGGAACTTACGATCGATAATACCCGCTCCGTCGGTTTCGCTGAACTCAGGTAAATGAGGCATTTTTTCACGTGTTTTGTTATAACAGAACTCAATCCATTCAGCGTAGGTACGGCCTTCGGTAAATTGCTCTTTTACACCCATTTTTTCAGCAATTTCGGCTAAAACATCATAGTTAGGGCGGTTTTCCCACAGTGGCTCAATCGCATTTTGTAGGCGAACTAAATAGTGATACGCACCACTTGCATAGGAGTTATTGATTAAATCGTTGGTTTCAACCGTTGTGACATCCGGTAATAATAAATCTGCATATTTTGCGGATGGGGTATCATGGTTATCCCATACTAAAATAAATTCACATTTTGATTCATCCGCCAGTATTTCATGCGTTTTATTTAAATCGCCATGTTGGTTACCAATGACATTACTGGAGTAACACCACATAAACTTGATGTCGTTGTTTAGTTTATCAACACCTTTAATGCCACCATTTTCTGCAGTTAATTCTTTTCCGCGAACAATCGCTTCTGACCACATATAAGTCGGAATCAAGGCTTTTACTGGGTTAGGTAAAGCAAAACCTGCAACAGGGTAAGCATAGCTATTCCCCCACAGCCCAGTATTTGTTCCAGCACGACCAATGTTGCCGGACATCAGAGGTAACATCATAATGGAGCGACAAGCTTGCTCGCCATTTTCTGTGCGTTGTAAGCCCCAGCCTTGTGAGATCCATGCTCTATTTGCATTGCCGATTTCACGTGCAAGTTGCTTAATACGTGCGACTGAGATACCCGTTAATTTGCTTGCCCACTCCGGTGTTTTAGCGATACCATCAGGGCCATTTCCTAAAATATAATCTTTATATGATGCATTGCGCGGTGCAGAAGCAGGTAAGGTCGATTCATCCCAGCCGACACAATAATTTTTCAGAAATTCTTCATCAGTCAGCTGTTCTTCGATCATGACATAGCCGAGAGCCGCAACTAATGCTGCATCAGTGCCTGGATAAATTGGGATCCATTCTGCACCAAGGGTTGTGACGCTATCGGTGCGGCGCGGGTCAATGATAATAACTTTTGCTTTGCTTTTATCTAACGCATTGAGAGTTTCGTAAAATTGACCGCCACCAGACATACGTGTTTCAGCAAGGTTGTGGCCAAACATGACAACTAAGTCAGAATTTTGGATTTCAGATAAATAGGATTCTTCTACGCTACCATATACGTAAGGCGTGATTTCCATTAATTGAGCATATGAATATGTGCCATAATCACCCAAGAAACCACCGGTTAAGCTTAATAAACGTTTACAAGCGGCACGGCCGTGTAAGTTTGCGCCTGTTGAACCCGAGCCATATTGGTAATAAATGGCATCACTTCCATATTTATCAATAGTATACTTCAGTTTTTCGGCGATAATGGTTGTCGCCTCATCCCATGAAATCTTTTTAAATTTACCTTCACCACGTTTACCAACGCGAACCATTGGGTATTTTAAACGATCTGGGTTGTAGGTTTTCCAACGCACTGAACGACCACGTAAACATGGACGGATTTGGTGTTCACCTAATGTTGAGTCGTCATACATCGTTTCATTGGAAATACGGCTGATAACACCATCTTTCACATGAACTTTTAACGGACAACGGCTACCACAGTTTACTAAGCATGCGCTATAGCTAATTTTTTCACTGACTTCGTCAGGCATGATTGCTGGTGTTTTTGCTTGAACAGCAAAAGGAAGAGTGATTGAGCCAGCAACAGCAGCGACACCCGCAACGGTTGCAGAGGTTTGTATAAACTCCCTCCTGCTCAGTTCTCCAAATTGAGTATTTATTTTATTTTTATGCATTGACATTGCCTATATGTAAATAACAACATTACTTTCTTGTTTTATATGTTAAAAAAAGTTTCTGTTGAGTTACATGACTTACATCAATGTTATCCCTGATAAGGTGAATGTATTTATTTAATTTATAAGGGTTTTTTATTCATCGGAACATAAATTAGTTTTATTTTTATTAACTATCGAAATATTAATTTTTATATAGCGATGGGGCAAGAACTAAGGAAAAAGAGGGATATATCCCTCTTTTAAATACCACTTTAGATGTAGATGAATAAGAAAATTTAACTAATCACTTAGTATTAATTATTTTTCTGGGGAATTGCCTATCATTCTAACATCATTTCCGGTAGGTGATTGATGTACCATCAGATTAAATTGCGGAAGGATGGAAAAAATATGGTCAAAAATGTCTGACTGTATTCTTTCATATTCCACCCATACAGTTGTATTGGTAAATGCATATATTTCGATTGGGATACCATTTGTGTCAGATTCTAGCTGCCTGACCATGATCGTCATATTTTTGTGAATATTAGGGTGTGATTTTAAATAAGCTTCAATATAAGCTCGGAAAGTCCCTATATTCGTCAAACGGCGTTGATTTAAAGGAACCGCTTTATCATCAGGTAGACTAGAATTAAAGACTTGAATCTCCGATATTTTTTGTTCGATATAGGGTTCAAGTAAATTTGCTTTAATGCATTGCTCTATTTCTTCAGGTGTTAAAAAATGTACACTGCTGGCATCTAAGCGGACACTACGCTTAATTCTGCGGCCACCTGATTCAGTCATTCCTTTCCAATTTTTGAAGGAATCAGAAATAAGGGCATAAGTAGGAATGGTTGTAACTGTGTTATCCCAGTTACGCACTTTTACTGTGGTTAAACCAATATCTACAACAGCGCCATCAGCGCCGTATTTAGGCATTTCTAACCAATCACCAATATTAACCATGTTATTGGCTGAAAGTTGAATTCCTGCAACTAAGCCCATAATGGGGTCTTTAAAAACTAACATCATGACGGCGGTCATTGCGCCAAGACCGCTGAGAATAATTAGTGGGGATTTACCAATTAATAGCGCAATTATCATGATGCCAATTAAAATTGTGGCAATCAGCTTAAGGCTTTGGAATATTCCTCTAAGCGGTAAATGCGCAGTTTTGGCGGCACGCTGGAGCACACCGAGTATAATATCAAGAACAGAATAGAGGGTGAGTAAGCCAAATAATAGGCACCATGCTTGTGAACCGACCTTTAGAACGGCTTGTGCTGTCGAACCTGAATGCAACCATAGCGTTGCTTGGATATTGACAACAACACCTTGAATAACAAAAGCAAAGCGATTAAAAAGATTATGTTGAGTGATTAAATGAACCCAAGTTCCTGCACTTTTTTGCCCGCGCTTTTCGAGTTGTGGAAGTAATATTTTATGTAGAATTAAATGTAATACGCAGGCGACGATCAGAATTAAACCGAGCACTATCAGTAAAGAGGCAAGGTTAGCGTAATCTTGGTTGAACTGACGTACCCAGTCTAGCAGTTGCTGCTGCATGGTTTCTCCTTCTTTAGGGGTTAGGAACGATTACTTATAAAAATATTAGATAGTCAAACGACCTTATCATATTAGTAATGAAAATTCATGGCGAACAATATTAAACTCCGTCCTAATTCTTATTGTTAGTTCTAAGTATTGCTTAGTATATGAAAGCAATACTAATGATAATAAAGGTTATTATAAAGGAGGACATTCGTTAATTTGATGGGTTAAGTAACATTTACATAACATTACGTGTGATAAGTATTTTCTGATTGTGAGTCTCTATAACTAAGCATAATGTTCTTAAAAATACTCCTAATATTATATTAACTTTGCAGGAATTTATTATGAACATATTTAAAAAACCGATTTGTTCAGTTCTTTTGCAGTATATCTTATTGCCTGTTATTGCTTGTACGCCATTATTTGCAAATTCATCTTCTAATGGCAATCAAGGTCAAGAAAATGGTAAGGGGAATCAAAAAATTCATGGAAATAAAGGGAATCAGAACAAAGATAAACCAAATAAAGAGAATGGCAATCAACAGCTAAAACATGCCAAATCGAACAAGTATTACGATAAACAACGGGGTTCGAATGTGAGTTTTAATGTGAGTTTTGGTCATGTAAGGCCTTTGGCTATTGAATATGGTTTGACGGGATATCGAGGCTTGCCGCCAGGTATTGCAAAGCAAGTGAGTAGGGGAAAACCGCTTCCTCCAGGTATTGCAAAAAAAACGTTACCTTCACCATTTTTGGCACAATTACCTGTTTATGTCGGCTATGAATGGAAAGTAAGTGGTCAGGATCTTATTTTAGTTGCGATAGGGACAATGGTTGTCGCTGAAATTATTGAAAATGTTTTTGAATAAAAAAAACGACCTTGATTGCAAGGTCGTTGTGCAAAATAAATGCAATTAACGCTAATGATTAGGTAACTAAAAGGTTTGATTGACTACAAAATGATTAACTTGCTTACATAAAACGTTTAGAGAGTAATTCAATAACTTCTTGCACACTGCTGATAAATTCTTTGATGCTGTTCATCGGTAACTCCAAATTAAAATGTGATTCAGATCACGTGAGAGCATTTTAGCCATTAGCATGTTAATGTCAAGTTAATATTAAAAATAATTTTAAATATTAAACTATATTTTAATCTCTTTGCTGACATTCGTTTTGGTTGAAAGATACTCCGATAAGACGGATGAAAATCTATAAATGATTACAAAAATGTGAAGAATTGAAAGGTAATTTTTACAATATGGTGTATGGTTAAATAGAGGTTAGGTAATTATTTGATTGATAAAGGAATACAGCGCATGATCGCTTATGTGAACGGCCAGTTTTTACCTGAAGAAGAAGCATCAGTATCTGTTTTTGACCGTGGGTTTTTATTTGCTGATGCAGTATATGAAGTGACAGCAATAATTAACGGTAAGCTAGTTGACTTTGAACATCATATGGCCCGCTTGCAGCGTTCTTGTACTGAATTACAGCTATCATTACCTTACGATTTAGCAGAATTAAAGCAAATTCATCTTCAATTAGTTCTACAAAATAATATAGAGGAAGGGCTTGTATATTTACAATTGACTCGTGGTAATGCAAAACAACGCAATTTTTTATATCCTGATAATAAAACGAAGCCAACATTGGTCTTATTTACACAAAAGACGAAGATTGTTGAAAATGAAAAGTCTAAATATGGAATAAAAGTCATCACTGTCGATGATATTCGTTGGCAACGTTGTGATATTAAAACAGTCGCCTTATTAGCGGCTTCTATGGCGAAAGAATACGCTAAGCAACAAGGTGCAGATGACGCTATTTTTGTTAAAAATGGCTATGTTACGGAAGGAAGTTCCAGTAATTGTTTTATTATTAACCCTCAGAACCAAATACAAACACGAGGGCTAAGTAATAAGATATTGCCAGGTATTACTCGCCAAGCAATTTTACAGCTTGCTCGGGAGCAAGAAATAGACATTGTTGAAAAGTCATTTAGCATTGATGAAATGTTAGAAGCAAAAGAAGTCTTTATTACTTCTGCAACGACATTAGTTTGGTCAGTTATTATGGTGAATAACCAATTAATTGGGGAAGGTAAGCCGGGGAAACTTGCTACCCGGCTGCGGGAGATATACTTGCAAAAATTAAAATAATCTCATGAGATACCTAAGTGTTATTTTAATTGCATAAATTCTTTAACGGAAGAAACCGTTACCATTCCATCCAATGCCTGAATACTTTGCTGGTGGAGTTCTGGCGTTGGAGCGGCACATAAATCTTCAAGTACAGTGACATAATACCCTAAGTCATGAGCCTGCCGAGCCGTACTTTCAATGGCTTTTACGGTACTAACTCCGCCAATAAACAATTCTGTAATGCCATTTTCGGTAAGCCATTTATGGAAATGGTTTCCTGCAAATGCAGAAACCCCTTTTTTAATCATAACAGGGTCACGAAATGCCACTTCAAGGTCATGAGCCCAATTACACCCATTACCACTTAATTTTAAGGCACCAAGGCTTTTGGCTTGCTGAAACATTGGGGAGCCAGCAGGAACATCGTGGTAATTGTCTGAAAACCCAACTTTAACCCAAATAACTGGGATATGATGACTTCTTGCATATTGTGCTGCTTGATTGGCTTTTTCAACGATTTTGCGAGAGCAAGTCTGTTGATAGCTTGAATTAGATAAGCCATTTTTACCAATTATCTCTTCAATGAGATCAATAATAACTAATGCCTTGGACATTATTGCCTCTTTTAAGTGTACGTATATTAACTTATAAAAGGTGTATTCTAGCTAGAAAAAATAGTGAATGCTGTTAACTCAATAACATAATTAGATTTAGGGTAAGTCAATAATAAAACCAATGCCTCGATTGTCTAATCCATCAGTAACTCTAATTACAGCACCGATTTTATGGGCTAAATTATGAGCGATAGATAAACCTAAACCGCTTCCGGTTTCCATTGTTCCAGGAACTCGATAAAAACGAGAAAATATAAGTTGACGGCTTTCTTCTGGAATTCCTCGGCCATTATCTTGAACAGAAATAGTTCCACCAAATGGAGTCAGGTCTTTTAAAATAACTTTTATTTTCCCTTTTTCTGGGCAGTATTTAATCGCGTTTTCTATCAAATTGGTAAAAATATTACTCAGTGCAAGTTTATCAGTGAGGATATAAAAAGATTTTGGGCTTTGTAGTTCGACATCAATGTCTTTGTTAATGGCGTAAGGTATATGTGAGGATATTAAGTGACTGATTAATACAGGAAGGTCAATTTGCTCTTTATTTAATAAAAAATCTTCAGTTTCTAAGCGTGCTAAGTCAATTAATTGATGTGATAGAGAAGCAGCTCGATTTAAAGTCTCTTGCATATCATTAATAATTTCTTCTTTTTCTTTGGGATTATCAATTTGCATTAATAAATGTAATTGAGCTATGACAGCTGCAATCGGTGTTCGTAATTCATGTGCGGCATCTGCCATGAAACGCTTTTCGCGTTGATTTGCAGCATCAACACGAGACATAAGGTTATTGATTGCCGCAATGATAGGCCTAATTTCTTTATATTGTTCTTTCGTTTCTATTGGCGTTAAATTACCCGGCTGGCGGCTAGAAATTAGTTTTGCAGATTGCCTTAAAGGCCGTAGGCTAAAGTAAGCAGTAATTAAAATCGCTAACAGCATAATAGCCAAAATAAAAGCGAGGGGGATGGCGGTGCCTTCGGCTGGGCTACCTAATAAAGATTTACGGTCACTATAAGATTCGGCAATCACAACTTCAAAGGTATTTTTGTCATTCCATGCAGACGTAAAGTGCCAGTCTTTATGTAATACAGCGAGCTCAGAAACGGATTTCAGCGATGGAACGTGTAGCTTGTCACTGTTTCGATAATAGACATTTCCTTCTTTATCTCTAACAATCATAAACGGTCGATAACTAATATCGTCGCCACTTTCCATCGCCGTAGAATAAAGTTCTTGTAGATTATCAGCAATTTTATTGAAATATTCTGGCTTATCAGCAACCACATCAAGTGTTTTAGCAAACCCTTGAGTGATGACGTTCTGTTGTTCATTTAATTCATCATGAATTGAAGGCCAATAAAAAAATTGTAGCCAACCAACTAATAACAGCCAAAGAAAAATAACTGAACTAATTTGTAGTCCGAATGTATAAATAAAAAATGATTTAACTTTCACTTAGTGGTGCTTCTTTTTTTAATAAATAACCAATACCACGGATAGTAATTATACGCTCTTTACCTATTTTTCGGCGTAAATTATGAATATGAACCTCTAAAGAGTTACTTTCCACATCGTCTAACCCGAATAGACGCTGCTCTAAATCTGTTTTTCTGACAACATTATCCGCATTTCTTATTAATTCATAGAGTAATAAATATTCTTTCCCGGAGAGCAATAGCAATTGTTCATTAAGGGTCACTTGGTGATTAAGAGGATTTAATTGCAGGTTACCTAGTTGCCATATTTCAGATGAAAAACCAGCCATACGGCGGCTAACCGCTTTTACTCGAGAAATAAGCTCAGGCATAGCGAATGGCTTTGTTAAAAAGTCATCTGCACCTGAGTCTAAACTAGAGACTAGGTTATCCATTTGGTTTCTTGCTGTAAGAATAATTATTGGGATAGTTTCCCCCATATTACGCCAAGTAATGAGTTCTTCATGGCCATCGCCATCAGGCAAGCCTAAATCTAAGAGCATTAAGTCAAAATTACGGGATGCAAGTTGTAATTTTGCGTCTGCAAGTAGCCTTACCCAACAAGGACTAAAGCCTGCCAATTCCAGCCCTCGACATAGTGCCTTTCCCAACTGAAGATCATCTTCGACTAATAGGATATTCATATTATCACCTCTACGAACAAGTATAAGCAGGCAGTGAGTGTCAGACAATATGCATAGTTCAAGTTTGAATCAGATTTAAGCATATCTTAAGGTTGGTTTAACTCATTTTTAAGGTACAAAGAAATAGATTGTTTATTATCATTTCATCACTCAAACAATAAGAGCATTGATAATGAAACAAGTATTTTATGAGGTGCCATTATTTATAGTAGCAATCGTATTTGCTTTAATCTTTATGGGGAAAGATTTCAATAATTCACCCTCAGTAAGCTTATCAACTCTAACGCTAAATGAAGTTTCTACTTGCGTGAATGTTGATAGCTGTATTTCACAAGTTAGAATAACTCGTGAAGGAAATAAAAAATTAAATCCAGTGAAAGAAATTAAAGCATTTCTTAGGCATAAAATCTATTAATTAACAACGAGTAAAATTTAGATATGAGAAATTATTAAATAAGTAGTTTCTTTAATAATCAACGTATTGTCTTGCTTTTATTCTCCTGCAAGTAGAAGTGTTTTTGTTGATGAGGCTGGGTTTAATTACGACTTTTAGTAAAAGAAAAAGGAATGTTACACAATGGGTAAACATTCCTTTAAGTATTAGGTTAATCCACCGTTGTTTCTTCTGGGATCCAACCATCATCCATCCATATTTCTTCCAGTATCTCTTCAATACGAATTTTATCTTCCGTTATTTTAGTTCCAGAGATGTTAACGCATTGTTGTGAGCTAAACCCAACCCGCGTTATCATATCTGGATATTGGTTTTGAAGTTTGCGTAAAATCTCAGTTTCAAGTGCTTGCAAAACAATTGAACTCGGTTTTTGTGGAGCGTTCTTATCAAATAATACTTCGATACGTAACATGATAGCCTCTAGTAAAGACTGTGTTAATATACAGTATTTTTAGAACTATTAGGTAAAAAAGTCAATATAGAGCTACAAATATTTTTATCAGCGAATGGAGTGAAAAAAATAATAGCAAGATAAAACAACAAGTTAATATTATGAGTGCTCGATAACTAATTGTCAGAAAATTTAAAATAGGTATGCTAGAAAATATTTTTTATAAGGTGAGTTTTGATTAAATGTTACATGCTTTAAGAGTTTCAAGTGAAGATAGCGAAGCGATAGCAATGATTAACCAGTTGTATGACACAGCTTTTCCATTATATGAACAAAGAAGCTACCAAGGAAGAGAGGCAATATTAAATCATAGCGATTATTATTTGCTCAATTTCAAAGAGAATGGCACTTTTATTGGTTTCATTGGTTGTTGGAAAATCGAAGATTATTATTACATTGAGCATCTTGCTATTTCCCCCATATTAAGAGGGCAAGGTTATGGGCAAAAGGTATTAAAACTGTTTTGTCATGATGTTGGTAAAGTGATTCTAGAAATAGACCCCATTATTGATGAAGTTAGCCAAAAACGTTGGTCTTTTTATCAACATTGTGGTTTTCAACAAACTGAATACGCTCACGCACATCCAAGTTATTACCCAGAAAATAAGCCGCATGAGCTTAGGGTATTAAGCTATCCAGAAGTGATAGCTCAAGAGGTGTATCAGCAATTTAATCACACCTTGCAAACGGTTGTGATGAATAAAGCGCTATTATAGTTCACCATGTAGGTGGTTTTAATCAGATATATAGCAATAGATAAGTTCGGGATCATTATCATCTAAATTTTCAATGTAGCCACTAGGAATAAAGCCAGCTTTTATTAAGAGTTGTTGAGTGGCTGTATTCGATTGGTTTGTAGATGTAAAAATTTTTGGGGTTTTACTCTGCATTTTTAGTTTATTAATTAAGGTGAGTCCAAGGCCTTGCCGACGATGGTTTTTATTTACCATTAATAACTCTATAAAAGCATGGGAATAGAAATAATAATGTAGAACACCATACGCCAATATTTCGTTGTTGGCTTCCAGTACATAACATATTTCTTGTTCGAGCCATTGGGTAATGTCTTCATAGCGTTCTGTCGTCGCAATGGTATCTATGGAAAATATAGCATTTATATCAATTAGTGTTGCGACTCTAAAGTTAGTTTTCATTATCAATCAGTTGTTTATCAATGCTAAATGTATTAATTTGAAAATATTACAGCATAGGATTGGTTTAGGTAAAAGATTAATATGAATAAGTAGCGCTTAAATAGGCATGTATACCTATCTATCAATTGAATTGAGAGTATTTTGGACTGTATAAGCAGTTGGTTAAAGCTAGTATAACCATGTCGGGGTTTTACACCAGTTTTACCGCCATTTTACCTTTTTAAAATCACACACACAAAAAAACCAACCGTAATAGGTTGGTTTTCTTAGGGAATTTTGGTCGGCATGATAGGATTTGAACCTACGACCCCCGACACCCCATGACGGTGCGCTACCAAGCTGCGCTACATGCCGAACTTTGATTAATACTACTCATTTTGCTTCTAAAAGCAATAGACTGAAGATGCGACTGGTTGATATTTAAACACTAATTTTCATTAAAGCGTTTTAACTCAGTAAAGATCTTCAACAACTCAGCCAAGTCAGGTTTTTCATTTCGTTCTATAGCACCTTGTTTATCATAGATATTAAACTGACCATTTTGATCCATGTAGAGGGTGGCATTATCTGTGGTAATGACAACATCGTCGTTATCACCGGTGATCACCCATGGGTAAGTACGTTTAACACTAAATAAATCCTCACCTTGGCTGTAATCATCGGGTGGATTACTGACATGTAGTAAACGCTGCATCAATGTTGTCATGACATCTTGATGACTAGTTAGCTTATCTATTTGCTGAGCTGGTGTGTTTGGCCAATAAATGAATAGTGGCACTTGCATATTATTACGATTGAAGCGTTTGCCATCTAACCACTCGTTTTCTGCTTTTCCTTGGTTATTGTAATTTGCGGTCACAACAACAATGGTGTTTTGCAAGCGATTATCACGCTGTAATACAGACATCACGCGATTGATTTGTTCATTGGTTTTCGCGCTTCCAGGTGTTCCTTTAATATTGAGGAAAGAGAACCAAGGAGAGTCATTCTTAAGGCTATCTAGCCAGTTACTCCATTGTGTCACTGTTAAGTTGTCATTATCTGCAGTTTTTGCAGGTAATGAGTAATCCGCTAAAATAGCTTGCCTGAATAATGGAGAATTAAAGCCATCTGTTGAGAATAAACCAAACTGATATCCTTGATGCTGTAAGGCTTCGATTAGCGCTGATGGATGGCGACCATTGAGAATATTATCGAAATAAGTTGATGAAATACCATAGAATAAGCCAAATAGCGCGGTATCGTTACGTAGACCGGCAGTGTAGTGATTCGTAAACTGTGTACTGATTTCTTTAAATTCGTTTAACGCACCCATAGAATCTTGTTGAGATTTGTCTCCAAGATCATCAATGACCAACAATAATAAGTTGTAATCGGCGCCTTGGTCATAATAACTTAAAGGTTTCAATGGGTAGTTTAATTTAAGTGCTGTTGGGCTACCTTGCTGGAATACACGGTTTTGATGTTCAGTTAAGTCTAACAGACCATACCTATCAAGCAGCTTGCGGGCTGTCATGGGTTGTGACAATGGATAATTGTAGCGTTGCATGGTGATAGGGCGATAAAAATTAGCATCGGCCCATGCATACATCAGGTGTGACATAATAAAGGTCACAATAAAAATACCCGCAAGCGGTTTGCCAAATGTTTGGCGATTTAAACTACGTAATTTTTGCCAACTCCAAGTCGCAAATAACATTTCAACAAGAAAGATAATCGGAATGCTGATAAACATCAGTTGCCATTCACGAGCCATCTCACCCTTAGTTGGGTTGATGACCAAGTCCCAAACTTGTGGTGTTAAATGCAAACCAAATTGGCTAAAAACACGGATATCAAAAATTAATAGCGTTGTACCAGCCGTTGCAAGGGCAACACAAAGTACCCTCAGCAGCCGCTGAGACATAACAATAAAGGTCAGTGGAAAAACAATTAGTAAGTAAGTCGCAAAGACCACAAAACTAAAGTGACCAATCCAACTGACGAAAGCATAAATTCGGCCAGTTAGGGTATCTGGCCAATCAAAAATAAACAGATAGCTACTACTTAACACGAGGCTAAGCAGTATATTGAATAGTGCAAACCAGTGCCCCCAACCAATCATGTTAGAGACTTTGTCACGGTAGCGCAGGTGGGTGACCATACTGTTTATTTCATTAATCAATTAGTGTGATTGATCTTCTTTAACAGAAGAAAGTAATGCATTTGCGAATGATTCTGCAATCATTTTACGTTGCGCAGGCGCAACCGACGTATTCAGCAGATTCGTTACCATATTACCTAACACCATGAGGGAAAGGTCAACAGGGGTGTGGTTTTTTTCTAACACGCTCACGAGGTCAGAAAGTAAACCTTCAACTTTTTCATCACTATAGCGAGATGATTGTGGCATAAATTGAGACATCCTAAATTAATGAAAGCTACATATCATAGCGTATCACAGCTGGTTTTTCTTCTTTCTTCGCAACAAATTTTTGTTTAAGTGATAATAATGCTAATTCAGATTCGTAAAGTGCGTATTAGTTCAGCGTAATTAGGCTGAAAATAGAACAAATGATGGTTTCTGTTGCAGAGGAATAATATCAATGTTTGAATACGCGCAACATTATTTTCGCTATAACGAAGGAGCCAACAATGAGTCTGGAAATTAACCAGATAGCTTTACACCAGTTAATTAAAAGAGATGAGCAAACCCTAGAGGTGATGTTGCGGGATTCTTTATTGACAGCAGATGGTGTCGTACAAGACATGATGGCAGAGTTACACCGCGTCTATAGTGCAAAAAGTAAAGCATTTGGCGAATTTAACGAAGAAAGTGAACTTGCCGATGCGTTAAAGTTATTGCGTAAAGGCGAGGAAGAGTTTTTAGGGTTCAGCCGTGCGATGACCGTTCGCTTGAAAGATGAATTAGCCAAATATCCTTTTGCTGAAGGGGGCGTGGTTCTCTTTTGTCAATACCGTTACCTCGCGGTCGAATATTTATTAATTGCGGTGCTCAATAGTTGTGACAGCATGTTTGTCACGGAATCATTGGATTTAGGCACCACACATTATTTAGATATTCCTCATGCAGATATTGTCGCTCGTATTGATTTAACGGAATGGGAGACCAATCCTGAATCAAAACGCTATTTAACTTTCTTAAAAGGTAGAGTAGGGCGAAAAGTATCTGATTTCTTTATGGACTTTTTGGCTGCATCAGAGGGACTAAATGCAAAAGTTCAGAATAAAGGCTTGGTACAGGCACTTGACGATTTTTGTGATAATGCACAAATGGACAAAAACACACGTCAAGCTTATCGCCAGCAAGTGCATAGTTATTGTACAGAACAATTACAGTCTGGAGAGGAAATTGAGTTACAGGCGCTGGCAAAAGAGCTGCCAATGGTTGAAGAACAAAGCTTCGATGATTTCGCTCGCCAAAATGATTATCAACTCGAAGAAAGTTTCCCTGCCGATAGAGGAACGTTGAAGCAATTAACGAAGTTCTCAGGGAGTGGCGGAGGGATCACGATTAGCTTTGATGCGATGCTTATGGGAGAGCGTATCTTTTGGGACCCTGTCACTGATACGTTGACCATTCGCGGTACACCACCTAATTTGCGTGACCAGTTACAACGGCGGGGGGCTAAATAGGCTGTGGCGTTGAATCGGTAGAAATAAATAACGCCGCAATTGCGGCGTTATTTACTCGGCGTCCCGAAAATTCTAAAGCTCGGCTGTGGGCTTTAATTAAGCGCGCAGGAAGTCAATGTGCGTCACTTTTGGCTTAAATGGGTGACGTTGAACAGCCTGAACTTTTACTTTTGTTTCTTTACCATCGATAACCAGGTTCAGAACTTCGTAAAATTCTGCTTTGCTTTCTTGGTTGATGATTTCATCGTGGTTAAGAGTTACAGAGATAGCTTCTTGGTTGCCACCGTAAACGATAGCTGGAAGCTGGTTATCTCTGCGCAGGCGGCGGCTCGCACCCTTACCCTGCTCTTTACGTTCAATTGCATTGATAGTTAACATTACTATTTCTCTATAAAAAGAAAATATAAATTCCTGCTACAGGCGACCCAGCAGCAGGTTCGAGATTTGGCCTATGGATACTTCATTCAGCGAACAAGATATCGGAAGGCGGGCGGCATTTTAACGAAAAATCCGTCATCCAGCAATCATTATGATCGTTTTCGCTTTATGATAGAGAATCTGCAACGCGAAAACGCCCTTGATAATCGAAGATTTTCTCTCTAATTTCCCAAAAACGCTCTTTTTTGCGTGCAACAATAAATTGAGGATAACGTAATAAAGATTGCTGCAATAATATATCATTTGCACTATTCCATTTAAATGGAACACCCGGAGCACGCTGATGCTCTCGTAAAAAACGATATTCGAATACGCGTTTTTGTGCGGGCGTCGCTAAGCGAAAACGTTCAGAAACGCTAGTTCCGTCTTCATCAAAATAATTTATTTTAATCCATTCACCTTTGGAATCACTTCCAGTAATGAATTGCATACCACCGCAACGAATGATTAATGCATCTTTAAGTTTTAATGCGGCTTTTAGCATATCGTCAGGGTCGGTAAGCACCTCTTGGCATTTTTGGCAGCGACGAGCAGCAATATCATTTTCTGCACCGCAATGTGGACATTGCTTGAAGCGAAAACGAAATGCACATTGTTTTTTCTGCCTATTTTCATCCTCTTCCCAGCCTTGGCAGCGCCGGCCGTAATGTTCAATAATTTGCCCATCAGAGGTACATTTACCCCAAAAAATATTCGCAAATTGGCACAATGGACAGAAAACTTGCACGGGAACACTGGTTGAATTGGGTCTACTAGAACCCACTTCAGGCCGAAACAAATCATGTGGATTACCGGCATAATCTAAGATTAAACAGCGGGTTTTTCCTTCGGAGAGGCGTAATCCTCGGCCAACAATTTGTTGGTATAAGCTGACTGACTCTGTGGGTCGTAAAATCGCAATCACATCAACATGAGGCGCATCAAACCCAGTTGTTAATACTGAAACGTTAACGAGATAGTGTAATTCTTTGTTTTTAAATTGGTTAATAATTGCTTGCCTATCAGCAGCAGGGGTTTCAGCTGTCACTAATGCCGCACTGTTTTGGGGTAAATAGCCCAAAATTTCTTTTGCATGCTCAACCGTTGCTGCAAAAATCATACAGCCTTGTAATGGTGCTGCATATTCAATAACTTGCTCAATAATTTTAGGGGTAATGCGTTGCTGCTTTTTTAATGACAAATTAAGCTCTTGTTCATTAAAAATACCTGATGATGTCAGTGAAACTTGGCTAAAATCATATTGGAGAACAGGCATATCTAAGCGTTCAGGTGGTACTAAGAATTTGTTTTTAATCATATAGTGTAGAGGAAGTTCATAAATACACTCACGGAAAAAACAATTTTCATCGCCACGTACCATACCATGGTAATGGTATTGGTAAATCCAGCCACTGTTGAGACGGTAGGGCGTGGCGGTTAATCCTAAAATACGTAATGAAGGGTTATTGGACTGTAAAGCCTGGATGATTTGTTGGTATTGGCTTTTATCATTCAAACTTATACGGTGACACTCATCAATAATCACTAACGAAAAATGTGCATCAAAGGCTTTAAGGTTTCGAGCAACAGATTGCACGCTACCAAACACGACTTTGCTTTGAGATTCTTTTCGATTTAGACCTGCGGCAAATATATCGGCTTGTAGGCCATATGCGAGGTACTTAGCATGATTCTGCTCAACTAATTCTTTTACATGTGCTAATACCAGCACTCGGCCACGAGCAAGCCGCGCCAATTCAGCGATCACTAAGCTTTTACCTGCGCCAGTTGGCAAGACAATTACGGCAGGGTGAGTCTGTTTACGAAAATAATCAACCGTCGCATCGACAGCTTCTTGTTGGTATGGGCGTAAAACAAAAGGCATATTATTCAGCATTATGTAATTAAATCAGGTGAATGACGTTAAATTTAATTTAAAACGATGACTCTGTCTAAAGATGTGAGTTGTTTCGGTGAAACTATCACTTCACAAGGGTTATTGTTATAATGAATTATGTGATAACAATCACAACAACCTTTCACTCTATATTCTGACAGTTGAGCGTTATTGTACGCTGCACTGGCATTCCATCAAGTTAAGAGAATCTATGCGACTGGATAAATTTTTGTCCCAGCAATTAGGGATAAGCCGAAGTTTGGTAGCGCGAGAACTGCGCGCAGGGCTTGTAACGGTTGATGAAGAAATCGTTAAATCAGGGGCTTTTCAAGTTACGATTGACCATGAAGTCGCTTATGATGGCAATGTCCTCGTACAAGTTACTGGGCCGCGTTATTTTATGTTACATAAACCACAAGGCTATATTTGCTCAACAGATGACCCAACACATCCAACAATTCTTTTTTTTATTGATGAGCCTCTTGCACAAAAACTGCATTCAGCAGGGCGTTTAGATATCGATACAACCGGCCTTGTATTATTGACGGACGATGGCCAATGGTCACATCGCATTACTTCACCCAAGCATCATTGTGAAAAAACGTACCGAGTTCAATTGAGTGATGATATTGCTCAAGATGTTGCTGAGAAGTTTGCTCAGGGCGTTATGCTCAATGGGGAAAAACATCCAACTAAACCAGCGAAACTGGAAATTATTAGCCCTAGAGATGTTAGGCTGACGATTAGCGAAGGGCGTTATCATCAAGTAAAACGTATGTTTGCAGCGGTAGGAAACCACGTTTGTGGGTTACACCGTGAACGTGTTGGGGAAATTTGGCTCGATGATGCTCTTGAGCCAGGAGAATACCGCCCACTGACGGAAGAAGAGATCAACAGCATTAATGTACCACGTAAAAAAACAGCAGGAGTTTAAAGAGTGCAACAGCAGCGTTCATCCTATTTGGGGCTGATATTAATTCTAGGTTTATTATCGATGCTAATGCCATTGGCTATCGACATGTACCTACCAAGCTTTCCGACGATGATGCATTATTTTAATGTAGATGAAGGGCGCATTCAAATGACGCTCAATAGCTACATTTTTGGTTTTGCTATAGGGCAATTATTTTATGGTCCTATGGCTGATAGCATTGGGCGTAAACCTGTTATTTTGGGTGGCGTCGTCGTTTTTGCCATCGCTTCAGCGGCTTGCGCTATCACTGAATCGATTGATTCACTGATTTGGTTACGTTTTTTACATGGTTTTGCCGCAGCAGCTGCAAGTGTTGTGATTAACGCACTTATGCGAGATATGTTTACTCGTGATGAATTCTCAAGAAGTATGTCTTTTGTTGTATTAGTGATGACGGTGGCACCGTTATTAGCCCCTATTTTAGGGGGAGAGCTAATGCGTTGGTTTTCATGGCATGCCATTTTCTGGAGTATCGCCATTGCAGCGGTTGTTGCCGTTATTTTAGTGAGCTGTTTTGTGCGGGAAACATTGCCCGTTGCTAAAAGGCAAAAGTTTCATATTGGTACAACATTAAGGCAATTTGCGACTTTATTTAGAGCAAGACAGGTTCTGTTCTACATATTAGCGAGTTCATTCTCTTTTGCCGGGATGTTTTCGTTCTTAAATGCAGGTGCTTTTGTCTATATCGATTTGAATGGGGTGTCTCCACAGAATTTTGGCTACTATTTTGGTATCAACATTATCTTCCTGTTTATTATGACGACAATAAATAGCCGCTATGTAAGGCATTTTGGCGCAGAAAAAATGCTTTACTTTGGCATCATTATCCAATTTGTGATGGGCGTGTGGTTGCTTGTTACAACGGCATTTGCATTAGATTTTTGGACATTGGTTATCGGTGTTGCAATCTATGTTAGTGGCATAGCGATGATTACTTCTAATGCAATGGCAGTGATCTTGGATAATTATCCACATATTGCCGGAACCGTCTCTTCATTGGCAGGAACAATAAGGTTTTCAATTGGCGCACTCGTTGGGACTTTATTATCACTCATACCCGCTCAGAGCGCATGGCCAATGGTTGGTTCTATGGTTGCTTGTGTAGCATTATCAATGTTATTTGTTCTATTAGCGAAAAAAGTAAAGTAAACCATATGTTTTCAAGTTTCATGGATGAAACTGAGAACACACAATTCCCCTTTCTTTAAAATAGAATATTTTCTAGTTACTTCCCTAGATCATTCATTTTATCTATTAGAGATAAAGTAACATTGCTCGATAAAAGCGAGTAGTAATATAGGGGTATTAAAATCCTTAATGAAAAATGATCTAAATCAATTATCATTCGAGCTAAATTTGTTAAATTTATGTTTTATGAATTAATGCTTATTGCAACATTATTCATTAATAAAAATTTGGTTTAACTTCAAAAACAAACTGTTTTTTACTATTTTCATTTCATAAATGTAAAAAAAAGTTAAGTGTTTTGAGTGAGATGTTGAGCTTAAAGATCAAAATTAGTTTAAATTTTAATATATTTACTACTAAAATGAATGTGCAATGATTTGTGTCACAAAAATTTAACGACATTTTGTTTTTTTAATGTTATATTTAAAGTTCGACATTTAACATTCATGTTACTTTTTGGATGACTAAAAGCTCGGTTTGAACGATGAATGATTGGCTTAAGCCCGTGTTAGGTCAAGTAATAATGTAAGTATCAGTACTTGGCAAAATACTAAAATGTTTCAATAGGATATCTTTGTGGAAAAATTAGGTCTTTCGGTGGTGCACAGGCTACCGCAAAGCTACCGCTGGTTATCAGGCAAAATAGGTACGGATGTTGAAGTCGTGCCTATGAATGATGCCGATAGCGATAAGCTTGTGGGGCTGAAGCTACTTAGCCATGACTGTGCGACAGATTGTATTGCAATGCAGCAATTGTCTGAATCATTGTCAGATATGCAGATCGCTAACGCAATCTTAGAGTGGCAAAAAGAAATTTGCCTATTCATTCATGCTAATGATGAGCTAGCTGCTATGTGTCGCTTAAAAGCTTCTGGCGTCGCGATTGCAGAACTGTCTTCTGGCTTTTATAGTGCTTAGTTTTGAGTATATTTGCTTGGTTATATTGGCTCGATGATTCATTATTATTTTAGTTACAAGTTTAGTTCAGCTATGTTTTATAACTTGTTTTTGAATGAGCGTTATCGTGAGGTGGGTTTGGTATTTAAGCTATTTTTATCAAAAAGAATCAAATAGCTATACTAAATTTAGTTAATAAAGATTTCCAATAAAAAAGCTTCCATTGTATGGAAGCTTTTTTATTGGAAGGGGGATATAGAATGTTAAAAAAACTTATGAGCCATTAATAATACGTCTACCGGCATAGTATCTTTTGCTCCAGTAGGAGTTAGTCATTTCAGAAACGATAACACCACTACTGGTTGACGCATGAACAAATTTTTGGTCGCCAATATAGATACCAACATGCTTCATAGTTCGGCCTGTTTTAAATAAAACAATATCACCGACTTTTAGGTTATTACGTTTTACGCTTTTGCCTGAGGATTCTTGTTCAGAAGTGGTACGAGGGAGTTCAACACCAAATTGTTCAAAGAATGTGCGTTGTACGAAACTTGAACAATCAACACCTTTCTTTGTTGTACCGCCAAGACGATAAGCCACGCCTTTCCAGCTTGCGTATTGATCCATTATTTTAGATTTAGTATCAACACTTTGTACTAATTCTTCGAATTCATCTTGAGATGCCATCGTCAGCGAGTCACCAGCAGAACCATTTAGCATACGTGCATCTGATTTGGCAGTATATTGTGTGTTTTTAGCAGACTTTGGGTTGGTACATGCTGTGAGAGTTACGGCGATTGCAATTGCCGGAACAATGCGCCAAGCATAGCGCTTAAGTTTTTCAGGAGTTAGCATTCTTATATATATCCCTTACCATTTTTTTAGTACTTTATTGTGTAAAAAGACACAAAAAACTAAACTTATCCCTGTGAAAAACGCATTATAGATGCCAAAACTGTGTTTTTCGCAGAAAGTGTTTATCGCAGCACTACTAAATTTCGAATGTACTAGTCATATTTAATGACTTATTGAGTATAGGATATATATCAATATCGACTAAATTTACTAAGACATTCTTTACATTTTTTACATAAAAGATTTGGTATCGCAATAATCCCAAATCAAACCTTTAAGAGCATACATAAACAAAAGCAAAATGGCGAGTTAATAGAGGTGAAATTTACAAAACATTAGATAAAAGTGCCTATTTGCCATTGGTTTATGTGATAACTGTCTACAATGAAGGATCTTTACTTATAACACAGGTAATTGCAGTCAATGAAATATGATCTAAATCACATTTTCTTGGTTATTATCTCAGTGTAATTACATAAATATGTGCTTTTTAAGTTTGAAATGTAAAGAAGTTTAAATTTATATCTAATGACGGCTTATTTGTGAGTAAAACGAATAGCTTAGTAGACTTTAAAAAGGATGGTTAGAATAAAAGACAAACAAAGAATAATGAAGAAAGTCAATTCACTGTATGTTTATCAGGGGGTTTTGTTGTTCGGATTTTCTTTATGAAATAGATACTGGCGAGTGAGAGGTAATTTATGTCGACCACCAAACGGTAATAATGTAGGTAAACCATCAGTGTATGTGCTATATCTTGATATTGTAGTCACGATAAAGCCGTTGCTCGAAATCATTAAACCGGCGATTGAGGGTAGCACGAGCAATTCTAGCTGAAAAATAATCCATGGGAATGAAGTTAGATGACCCAAGGTTATCAATAATCAGAAATTGGCCGTGAGGTTTATAACCTAATTGGTAAACAATGTTGTAAGTCTTAAGTGCCATCGTGGCGATAGCCTCTTTATAAATATTCTTTTTAAATTGCTCATAAGCAATTTTCATATTTTTTTTATGTTTTAAAAAAAGTTGTTTGTTTTTTAGGTAGTAATCTAAAGTATGTGAAACATTTCCAGTTTTATCTTTGATTAATTGGAATACATATCCTAATCCGCGATCAGTTTGCTGGGTTCCATAGTAATGAGAAATTGTTTTTATTGTGAAGTTTTTTTTATATAGACGCTTATAATAGCGAACCTCTCTTAATGTTTCTTTATCATCTCTTCCACTTAAATGAACTTTTACACATAGGTCATCATATTCAGGATGCTGATAACAAGCACGCTGTCGGCCTGATGCGATCAAATTGATAGAGGGTAATGCGATTTTTTTATTTAAATTCTTATGCATGATGATTAACACTATCTTTAACGATTCTAAAGTTTTTGATGTATAGATGAGCCTTAAGTGGCGTTGCGACGATTTTCATAAATTATAGGGCTAATGCTAATAGATATTATTTATAAAGTGTTGCATTTTGTGTGGTTAATTAAGTGTGATGTAAGTCCTTTATTTTGTTTTGATAAATAATTAAAACAAAAAATAAAAAACTACGACCATAAATGAAATTATTAATATCCCTTTGGAATTAGTATGTCGTCCTCAGGCAATTCAGCCAAATTAAATACTTTAACTGTAAATAAATTACAGAAAGTGACGATAACATAATTTTAAAAGGGGATTTCATTATGAATAGCTCAGTAAAAAAAATGGTCATGACTTTTCTGGCAGTAACAGCATTAAGCACAAGTTTTTCAATCGTTGCGTCAGAAAATAGTGAGACGAAACGCAGTAGTACAGGCGTTATTCGATTTACTGGTGCCATAGTTGCATCACCTTGTGTTGTCGAAGCGAATGCTAATAAAGTTGAAACTAAATGCTGGAATGATAATGGTAAATTGGAAACTGCATCTGCAGATATTCGTAAATTAAAAAATAAAGAAATGTTGCTTCCGAATCAAAAAGGTACTCAACAATTTAATTGGATTAATAAAGATAAAACCTTAGGTATTTATACAATAAAATACGATTAATCTTGAGTTGAATAAGAATTGAATGTAGCAAACTAATATGAGAAGGGTATGCAATGTTTAATTTTAATGACATATGCCTATGAACAGTAACTTCATAGGCATATAAAAAATTGTTTCTATCAAATTAAAAACAAAAATTAGTCACAACGGCCCATATAACGACGCTCGGCGATATGAATACGAATTTTTTCTCCGCTGGTTAAATATTCAGGGACTTGGACTGTTAGTCCTGTAGCCATGGTTGCGGGTTTAGTCCGTGCGCTTGCTGATGCGCCTTTAATTGCAGGTGTTGTTTCAACAATCACCATATCAACCGTTTGTGGTAGCTCTAATGCAAGAACTTGTCCATCCATTGTTAATACTTGCATTCCTGGTAACCCTTCTTCAGGAATAAAAAGTAATTCTTCTTCAATATCCGCTTTTTTGAAAATGTAAGGAGTGTAATCTTCATTGTCCATGAAGACATATTCATCACCATCAATATAAGAAAAACTCACTCCACGGCGTGTTAGCGAAATGGTTTCTAAAATATCATCGCCTTTGAAACGCTCTTCAACTTTCTGGCCAGTTTTGATATCAGTAAAGCGCATTTTATATAGCGTACTTGCACCACGAGCGCTAGGTGCTTGAATATCAATGTCTTTTACAAGTAATAGTTTGCCATTGTAGTTAATTGCTAAACCACGTTTAATTTCGTTGGCCTTGGCCATAAATAACCTTCTTTAGGGTTGTCAAAAAGAGTGCGACAAAATTACTCGCAGATAAGGAATTAGGCAAGATGCTGAAGTCAATTTTCAGTGAAAAATTTTTAGATAAATATCAGTATGAATATAACCTGTAGGTTATATTCATACTCGAATGGTTAATAGATAGGAAGTAAACCAGATAGCGACAATAAATGAGCAACCGCATTAATTAACCCAAAGAGGATCACGAAGCCAATGATAAAGGTCCCTCCTGGTGCTTTATAACTGTTGTTAGGGTAGCGTTTACGGCTTGCTTTCGCCATCAGGGCAGGGACAATGACAGCCCAAATAGTCGCTGCTAACCCTGCAAAACCAATCGCATAAATAAACCCATTAGGAAAAATTAAAGCGAGTATCGTTGGTGGTAAAAAGGTGACTAAAATGGATTTAAGGCGGCCAAATTTGTTATCTTCAAATTTGAAAAAATCAGCGATAAAATCAAATAACCCTAAAGACACACCTAAGAAAGAACTCGCTAAAGCCATATAGGAGAACAGGTTCAAAAACTGAGAAATAAAACTGCTTTGGGTGGAAATATTCATTTGGGTCAGTAATGCATCAATATTATTACCATTTTCTCTGATTTCAATAAATGAAGTTCTTGGAATATTTCCTTGAATCGCATACTGCCACAAAATATAGATAACCACGGTAATGGTTGCGCCATAGACGAGGCTCTTAACAACACTGCGGCTATCTTTATTATAATATTTTACTAATCCTGGCACATTACCGTGATAACCAAATGAAGTTAATAAATAAGGTAATGCGGCTAAGGCATATGGAAGATACTGGCTTTCACCTTGTTCAGTTTGGTTAAATAAGATAGCTGGAGATGCAGTTGAAACCATTCCACCGATTGACATAATAAAGGTGATTACCATTCCACCAATTAAAATAGTGCTTAACCTATCGACAGCACGCGTAGAAAGCCATACAAAAAAAGCCACTATGAAGGCAAAAATAAAGCCAGCACCTGCTTGAGGTATCTGTATTTTTTCTGACAAATTCGCTGCGATGATAGAGCTACCCGCAGAAATATAGGCATAAGTAAGTATGTAAAGCACAAAGGTGACGGATAAACTATTAATTGAATTCCATGTCGAACCCAACAAATCTTTAACCATCGTATGGAAACTAGCGCCCGCAGGGTAATTCATATTGGCTTCTAAAATCATTAACCCAGAAAGTAACATGCAAATAAAGGTATAAATCAACAGTATGACGGAGCCTGTGAACCATACGCCAGAAGTCACCATAGGAATAGAAAACATACCAGCACCCACTGCGGTACCGGCAATGATCATAGCACCTCCTAATATAGAAGGATTTTTTTGTTGTGTTGTTCCATCAATAGCCATGGTGGCTCCTAAATATATTGTTTCACTGTACTAGCTAAATGATACGGCAAGCATGAAGTATTGTAAATATAGTAAATAGAATAAAACAGGGAAAAATGAGTAATTAGAAAGGGATGGATAATAAACGTACAACGCGAGAATGTTTGTACGCTTACAATTAATTAGGCGTTTTGGCGATAGAAACGTTGTGTTAGCCAGAGGTCAACCGCGTTGCGACTAGCCTCAAAATGCGGTTCTGGGAGTTTGTCTGGTGAAACCCACATTAAGCTTTCACATTTATCTGGTTCCATAATTTGAGGCTCAACATCACCGTCATATTCAACATGCATGCAAACAGAAACGGTGTGTTTACCTTCTTGTTGGTGAGTTTGTAAATTATTGCTGATGCCAAAAACAGTGGGGGCTTGGATATCAATACCTATCTCTTCTTTTATTTCGCGAATTGCACAGGTTTCAAAAGATTCACCGAGGTCGACATGTCCGCCGAAAATGGACCAATAGGGCGCATGTTTACTACTGCGTTTACCTATCAAAATTTGCCCATACTTGTTAGTGATTAGCACACCGACACCAACGACGACGTAAGCAGGCTCAGACATATATTCTCCTTATTATTTTATTTTTCAGCGCGCTGATCCTGACATAATCTTGTAGAAAAACAAGCAGGAAAAAGTACAAATATCACTGAAAACAATATGCTTTAATGTTATAACTATACTTAAATTTAAAGACACGATAATCATGATAAGGGAGATTAGTGGTTATGACTCGCCGGGTTGCTACAATTACATTAAATCCTGCTTACGACCTTGTGGGCTTATGCTCTACAATCGAAGTTGGTGAAGTCAATTTAGTCAAAACCGCTAGCCTCAATGCGGGTGGTAAAGGAGTCAATGTCGCAAAAGTACTCCGTGACTTAGGTATTGATATCACTGTTAGTGGTTTTATGGGAAAGGATAACCAAGAAGAATTCCAACATTTTTTCAGTGAAAATGGCATGGCTAACCGCTTTAGTATGGTGCCAGGACGAACACGAATTAACGTAAAACTCACGGAAAACAATGGGGAATCGACTGATTTCAACTTTTCAGGTTTTGAGGTCAGCAAAGAAGACTGGAACCGTTTCTCGACAGAATCACTCAATTGGCTTGGCCATTTTGATATGGTTGTGGTTAGCGGAAGTTTGCCAAGTGGTATTGATCCAGAAGAATTTACTCGGTGGATGACTCGCCTTCGCCAATTATGCCCATGTATTATTTTTGATAGCAGTCGAGAAGCCTTAAAGGCGGGTTTAAAAGCGTCACCATGGCTAGTAAAACCTAATCGTCATGAGCTAGAAAGTTGGGTTGGTCGAAAACTACCAGACTTACAAGATGTCGTAGCTGCAGCCCATGAATTAAGAGATAAAGGCATTTCCCATGTTGTCATATCGCTAGGGGAAGAAGGGGCTCTGTGGGTTAATGCTTCGGGTTCTTGGCTAGCTAAACCACCATATTGTGAAGTGATAAGCACGGTTGGGGCTGGTGACTCGATGGTGGCAGGGCTAGCTTACGGGCTACTCAATGGTGAGTCCAGTGAGCATACCTTACGTATGGCGACTGCAATTTCTGCACTCTCAGTTTCCCAGCCAGATGTCGGCTTAAAAAATAGAAATAAATTAGCGGATATGATGGCAAAAATTGAAATGAAATCGTTATAGGTCATTCAGTTCAAATAAAACCCCCATATGATAAATGCGGGGGTTTTTGTTATTAGAAAGTAGGCTAAATCGCTAATTATTTTGTTGTGCTTTTAACCACGCAATTTCTTGTGGCCAAATATCGGGGTTTACGGTTTCTAAAATCAAAGGGATACCATCGAAGCGGTTATCTTGCATAATGTAAGTAAATGGTGCAAAACCAATATTTCCTTCACCTAAACTATGGTGGCGGTCGACACGGCTGGAAAATTCACTTTTCGCATCATTAAGGTGCATTCCTTTTAGAAATTCAAACCCGACAATCTCAGCAAATTGGCCAAATGTTTTGTCACAATCTTCGGCAGTGCGTAGGTCATAACCTGCGGCAAAAGCATGACAAGTATCGATACACACACCTACACGGCTTTTATCTTTTACCCCATCAATAATTTTTGCGAGATGTGTAAAGTCAAAACCTAAGTTAGTACCTTGCCCTGCCGTATTTTCAATGACAGCAGTCACTCCCTCGGTTTCAGCAAGCGCGATATTAATAGATTCAGCAATCCGCGCTAAACAGTCGTCAATTTCAATTTTGTTTAAATGACTACCTGGGTGGAAATTAAGTAAATCAATACCTAATTGCTCACAGCGCTGCATTTCATCGATAAAAGCGACCCGAGATTTTTCTAGAGCTTCAAATTCAGGATGACCTAAATTGATTAAATAGCTGTCATGGGGCAGGATCTGGTGTTTACCGTATCCATATTTTTTGCAGTTATCTTTAAATTTTTTAATCACTTCTTCGTTAAGTGGTGCAGCTTTCCACTGACGCTGATTTTTTGTGAACAATGCAAAAGCGGTTGCGTTGATTTCATGTGCGCGAATAACGGCTTGGTCAACACCACCAGAGGCGCTGACATGTGCTCCAATATATTTCATTTTTGACTCCTTTTTATTGGAGTATGCCATTAATAAGCGAATAAATGAAATCAACAAAAAAGCCACCGGTTAAGGTGGCTAAAAACGAGGAGAATGTAGATCAAAAAATGTTTTGAATCAGTAAGTTAATTAAGAGTCCGCCAACTATCAACCAAACAAACAGTATCAACGCCATTAGCAATGGTTTAATGCCCGCTTGGCGAATAGCGCTAACATGGGTAGTCAACCCTAAAGCAACCATTGCCATAGCAAGTAAAATGGTATCCAAAGCAATAACTTGCTGTACTAATGCCTGAGGCAGTAAATTGAGTGAGTTAAAACCTGCGACAACAATAAAAAATACAGCAAACCAAGGAATAGTAATTTTACTTTTTTGGGTCTTTGTTGTTTGGTTTGCAGCCGTTTTACGGCTTAAAAACGCAGATAAAATAATTAAAAATGGCGCAAGCATCATGACACGGATCATTTTGGCAATAACAGAGGCATTTTCTGCGTCTGTACCAATTGTATGGCCTGCTGCAACAACCTGTGCAACTTCATGTACTGTTGAACCAATGTAAATTCCAAAGGTTTCTTCTGTTGCCGGAAACCAACCAAAGTGCGCGTTTAATTGGTAAATCCAAGGGTAAACAAAGATACAAATTGTACCAAAGATAACAACAGTTGAAACGGCAACAGCGACTTTACTCGCAGAAGCTTTAACGACAGGCTCAGTTGCCATGACCGCGGCTGCGCCACAGATACTACTGCCAGCACCAATTAATAATGTTGTTTCTTCATCAAGACCGAACACTTTTTTGCCTAGCCAATACGCTAATAAAAATGTCGATGTTAATGTTAAAGCATCAATAATTACACCAGTAGCGCCTACGTCAGTGATCTGTTGAAAAGTAAGGCGAAAGCCATACAAAATAATCCCGGCACGTAAAAAATAGTGTTTGGCAAATTTAATGCCAGCATCACAAGATTGACTGGCTACGGGGTAAAAAGTATTCCCGACAATAATTCCTAATAATATTGCGAGAGTTAATGCACCTAAACCAATATCCATAAACCAGGGTTGGTCACCGAGGTAAATTGCAATAGCAGTTAGAATACCCGCTAGAATAACACCTGGTATGAGTTTAAATATAGGGTTTAGGCTATTCTGCTCAAGGGTGTTGGTGTCACTTTTATTCATGATAATACTCTTTATTACCGCTTATAAGATTTAGTAATAAGGATATAACAAAATCAATAATAATTTAAATTGATTATCTTTATATAATCTACCACCAAAATAGATTATAAGTTTCTTCTGGAATATTGCGAATAAATCGTTAATATTAACATTATTATTACAAATACTAAAAATCACGTTGGGGCTTACCTTTATGCGAATTACACTTAGGCAACTTGAGGTTTTTACGGAAGTATTAAAAAGTGGCTCCACGACGCAGGCATCTCAGTTATTAGCGCTTTCACAATCGGCTGTCAGCGCGTCGCTAACGGATTTAGAAGGTCAATTAGGCGTTCAATTATTTGACCGTGTGGGTAAACGACTTGTTACGAATGAGCACGGAAGGCTGCTATATCCCAAAGCTTTAGCATTATTAGAGCAAGGGTTAGAAGTCGAGCAACTATTTAAAAAAGAGATGGGCGCAGTGCGTCTTGCAGCAAGTACAACGATTGGTAATTATATTTTACCAGAAGTCTTAGCGGGTTACCGTCATGACCATCCGGATATTCCTTTAGAGCTTTTTATCAGTAACACAGAAGAAATTATTAAAGCAGTCATGGAATTTAGAGCCGATGTTGGGTTAATCGAAGGCGTTTGTCATAGCCCTGAGTTAATTTCAAAAGCATGGCTAAAAGATGAACTCGTTATTTTTGTTTCACCCCAAAACCCACTGGCGAATAAAAAAGTTTCTTTAAAAGATTTGCGTGATGCGCCTTGGATTTTGCGTGAAAGAGGTTCAGGTACGCGGGACGTGCTCGACCAATTATTATTTGCACATCTTCCTGGCTTTCATATTTTAATGGAGCTAGGGAATTCAGAAGCTATCAAACATGCAGTTCGTTATGGAATAGGTATAAGTTGTTTATCTCGTCGGGTGATCGAAGAGCAATTAGAAAATGGCTCTCTAGTTGAACTAAAAATAGATGAACTTCATTTAGAAAGAACGCTATATTTGATTTATCATCGGCAAAAGCATCTTTCGAATGCGATTACTAACCTTCTGTCTTACTGTAATTAAAAATCCTCGTCATCTTTTAACCTGTCGCGTTGTTGGCTGCAATCGACGACCCAAGTCACATACTAATGTATGCTCCTTGGATAGTCTCAATTGCCGCCTAGCGACACGCTAAAAGCTATAGAGGATTGCAGTGAATGTGTTGCACTTGTGATAGGCTATCGCGTTGTTGGCTGCACTTTTTATGTGCCTTGAACAGTCACATTTGCCGCTACTGACACGATAAAGAAAATAAGACGTCGTCCTCTTATTAAGAGGGTATACTGAATTTTTTGAGATAACGCATTTTACTTATAATTTTGTGTGAATTATGAAGGTATCTTATAACAGTGAAGAGTTGCTTAGTTCTCACAGTCTATTTTGCTAGAATCCCTGCGATATTAGCTGAATAATAAAATGCAGGGAACAAATGTCAGAACAACATACCAATACTATCTCGCAGGGCGGCCCACAAAGACTACGCCGTGAGTTAAAGGCACGCCATCTTGCGATGATTGCTATCGGTGGGTCCATCGGTACAGGTTTATTTGTTGCCTCTGGGGCAACGGTTGCACAAGCAGGCCCCGGTGGAGCACTCCTTTCTTATGCTATCATTGGTTTAATGGTCTACTTTTTGATGACCAGTCTAGGTGAGTTAGCCGCATATATGCCCGTTTCAGGCTCATTTGCAACCTATGGTGCAAAATATGTCGATGAAGGCTTTGGCTTTGCGCTTGGGTGGAACTATTGGTACAACTGGGCTGTGACCATTGCAGTTGACTTAGTTGCCGCTCAATTAGTGATGACTTACTGGTTCCCAGATACCCCCGGTTGGATTTGGAGCGCCATTTTCCTTGCCATTATTTTCTTACTGAATTTCATCTCGGTTAAAGGGTTTGGTGAGGCTGAATACTGGTTCTCATTAATAAAAGTCACCACGGTCGTCATTTTTATTGTTGTCGGCGTATTAATGATTTTTGGCATCATGAGCGGTGCGGAAAATGCCGGGTGGCATAATTGGGAAATTGGTGATGCGCCTTTTGCTGGTGGTTTTTCAGCCATGATTGGTGTGGCAATGATAGTTGGGTTCTCATTCCAAGGAACTGAATTAATCGGTATTGCTGCGGGTGAATCGAAAGACCCCGCTAAAAATATTCCAAAAGCCGTGCGCAAAGTATTTTGGCGTATCTTGTTATTCTATATCTTTGCAATCTTAATTATTAGTTTGATCATTCCTTACACTGATCCAAACTTACTGCGTAATGATGTCAAAGATATTAGTGTAAGCCCATTCACTTTAGTATTTGAAAATGCAGGCTTATTATCTGCGGCAGCAGTAATGAATGCGGTTATTTTAACAGCGGTATTATCTGCAGGTAACTCCGGTATGTACGCATCAACGCGTATGTTGTATACCTTAGCCCGAGAAGGTAAGGCTCCGCGTATTTTCGCCCGTTTATCTAAAGGTGGCGTACCTCGTTATGCATTGTTAGCAACGACGGTTGTTGCAGGGTTATGTTTCCTAAGTTCCATGTTTGGCAACCAAACGGTGTACTTGTGGTTGTTAAATACATCGGGGATGACAGGGTTTATTGCTTGGTTAGGTATTGCCATTAGCCATTATCGTTTCCGTAGGGGCTATATTGCACAAGGGAGAGATCTTAATGACTTACCTTATCGTTCAGGCTTTTTCCCAATCGGTCCTATTTTTGCCTTTATTTTGTGCTTAACAATCACGTTGGGTCAAAACTACCAAGCTTTTTTAGAAGATAAAATTGATTGGGTAGGGGTTACCGCAACTTATATTGGAATTCCGTTATTTTTAGCAATTTGGTTTGGTTATAAGATAGCGAAGAAAACGACGTTTATCCGTTATAAAGACATGAGCTTTCCAAGTTACCGCGAAAATTTAGATAAATAGTTTTTTTAAATATCTATCATCAATAACAGCACTCTTAATAGGGTGCTGTTTTTTTATATATAGCGCAATAAACCTGCATTTTGGCGGTAAAATAGGCTGAATGTTTAGGTTTACGATGATGGTCACAGAATTCTATTGATGAAAGCCATGATTAAACTAATAATCGTATTGATAAGTATTCTTATTTGCTTTATTGTTACCGCATAAAAAAAGTAAGTCAATGAGGTTAAGAGTGGAGCTTAATACTATGTCGTCGGTAGCCAAGAAGTCTGTAGCTAGGTCGGTAGTAAAAGGAATAAGTTTAGCGTTATTAGCAAGTGCCAGTATGAGCGCTTGGGCTGTAACAGTGACTGATATTGCAGGTCGTACCGTTGAGGTTCCTGATAATGTTAATCGCATTTTATTAGGCGAAGGGCGCCTATTTAGTGCAATAGCTCTGCTAGAAGGTGATAAACCCATTGAGCGAATTGTAGGTTGGCAAGGTGACCTTCGAAAACTAGACCCGCAAACCTATGCTGTTTATAAAGCGAAATTTCCTGAAATTGATAACATTCCATTAATTGGTAATACCAGTGCAGATAGCGTCAGTTCAGAAAAAGTATTAACTCTAAATCCAGATATTGCGATTTTTGGTTTGTCAGGCCATGGGCCGGGTAAAAATAGTGAATTAGTTAACCAGCTCGAAAAAGCTGGTGTACCTGTCGTATTTGTGGATTTCCGTGATAAACCACTGGAAAACACTTTACCAAGCATGCGTTTACTTGGTAAAGCATTGAACCGCGAACAGGCGGCAAATAAATATGTCGATTTTTACGAAAGAAACCAAAAATTAGTCACTGATATTACTTCGAAAATACCAGAAGATAAAAAACCAAGTGTTTTTATTGAATTACGCGCTGGTGCTTTTGAAGATTGCTGTGGTACCGCTGGCGATGGAAATATGGGGAATTTTATTGATTTAGCTGGTGGTAAAAATATTGCTAAAGGTGTTTTGCCGGGCGCGCTTGGTACGATGAACTTAGAGAAAATTATTGCAGCAGACCCAAATGTTTACATTGCATCTGGTGCAAAAGCACCGGGTAGTAAAGATGCCGGCGTTCAATTAGGCGCACAAAGCACATTAACAGATGTACAAAAAAGCCTGAAAAAAATTACTGAACGTAAAGGGATTAGCTCGTTATCAGCCGTAAAAGATAAGCAAGATTATGCTATCTGGCACAATTACTATAACTCTCCATACAATGTGATTGCGACGCAAGTTTTCGCCAAATGGTTCTACCCAGAACAATTTGCCGATCTAGAACCGCAAAAAACACTAGAAGAATTGCATCGAGAGTTTCTCGCCATCGAACCAACCGGTGTATATTGGGTCAGCGAAAAGTAATGAAAACGGGTAAGAGTTGATGAGTATTACGAGCGAGCCAATGATTACGGCTGAAAAAGCGGCTATTCAGGCTGACGATAATGTAAAACAGCATTATCAAACTATGTTACGCCGTCGATTGACATGGATAGTTGTTATCATCGCGGCAATTTTATTATCACTGGTTATAGATTTTACCTTGGGGCCTTCAGGGTTATCTCTTGAGCGCTTATGGCAAACGTTGATGACCCCAGAGTCGGTTGATGCAGGAACGCGTGTCATTGTCTGGGACATTCGCTTGCCTTACGCATTGATGGCCGTGGTGATTGGCATGTCATTAGGGCTTGCGGGTGCTGAGATGCAGACAATCCTCAATAACCCGTTAGCGAGCCCATTTACATTAGGGGTATCTAATGCAGCAGCATTCGGTGCCGCATTAGCGATTGTTTCTGGTATTGCAATTCCAGGCGTGCCTGACCAATGGGTGATATCAGCCAATGCCTTTATTTTTGCCCTGTTAGCCGCACTGATGTTAGACGCAGTCACTCGTTGGACGCGTGTAGCAACTTCAGGTGTCGTACTGTTTGGTATTGCGCTTGTGTTCACCTTTAATGCATTGGTTTCCATGATGCAATTCATCGCAACAGAAGATACCTTGCAGGGTTTAGTCTTTTGGACGATGGGCAGTTTATCAAAAGCGACTTGGGTGAAACTTGGGGTGATGGCATTAGTTTTCGCACTTATTTTCCCAATTGCCATGATGAGTTCATGGAAGCTAACGGCTTTAAGATTGGGTGAGGATAGGGCGATCAGTTTCGGTATTGATGTGCGCCGTTTAAGGTTAACAACGTTATTACGCATTAGTATTTTATCGGCGCTAGCAGTGGCATTTGTCGGTCCTATTGCCTTTATTGGTTTAGTTGCGCCACATATAGCAAGGTTGATTTTTGGTGAAGATCACCGTTTTTATCTGCCTGCAAGTGCATTAATTGGGGCGTTAATTTTATCCATGGCCTCAATAGCGTCGAAGAATATTATTCCGGGTGTGATTATCCCTGTTGGGATCGTGACCTCGTTGGTTGGTGTACCGTTCTTCCTAAGTATTATTTTGCGTCATAGAGGGAACGTATCATGAGTGGCCTGATTATTAACCAATTTAATGCAGGTTACCCTAAACGTCCCGTAATTGAGAACCTATCGACGGATATCTTGCCTCGCGGCAAGATCACGGTATTACTTGGGCCAAATGGTAGTGGCAAATCCACATTATTGCGTTCGTTGGCGGGGTTAAATAAGGCAACAGGGCAGTTATTACTGGATGGTCAAGACTTAACCCAACAGAGTTTTGCCCAGCGAGCACAAAATGTGGTGTATTTACCGCAAACATTACCTGCTGGTGTGCACCTGTATGTTTTAGAGTCAGTGATTGTTGCTCAACGTGCTTCAGGCGGTTTGAGCAATGAGAATAGTAAAGACGAAGTGATGGGGTTATTACGTCAATTGGGTATTGAGCATTTGGCGTTAAGTTATTTAGACCAACTCTCAGGTGGTCAAAAACAATTAGTGGGTTTGGCACAATCTTTAATTCGTCAACCCAACTTATTGTTATTAGATGAACCGTTAAGTGCGCTGGATTTAAATTACCAATATCATGTGATGGATTTAGTTGCGAAAGAGACGAAACGTCGAAATATAATAACGGTAGTGGTGGTTCATGATATTAATATTGCGCTCAAACATGCGGAACATGTATTAATGTTGAAACAAGGCAATTTAATTGCTCAAGGCGAACCCGCTGAGGTTATTACCCCTGAAAGCCTTGCTGAGGTTTATGGCGTGCGGGGTCGTATTGAACGTTGTTCGCAAGGTGTGCCACAAGTCCTAATAGATGGGCTGGTTGATAAATTAGCAAGTTAATATAGTAATAGAATAGTGTGCTTGCAGCACTTGGCAAGCACATTAAATAAAATATAGAGGGCGCAATATTAAAAAATCAAATCTTAATTAATAGTAATTACCCACAGGAAATTTAATTAAATTATAAAATGGTTTTTTACCATGAATTTCCTATGGGTATTTAAATGCCTAAATAATAAAAATATTTTTTGATTCAATGAAATCAATGTGAGCAAATCAATTCATATATAAAACAAAATATCTCTTGGAGAGTTGGGAATGGTTGTTTTTAATAAAAGAAAAGTGGCAATTAGCATTATTGCGGCTATTGCTGCGGCGCCTGCATTTGCTGATGATAGTAATGATAAAATCTATGTAACAACAGCATCAGGCTACCAACAGAAAATTGAAGATGCACCTGCGTCTATTTCTGTTGTGACGCGCGAACAACTCGAAACTAAAGCTTACCGTGATGTGACTGACGCATTAAAAGATGTACCGGGTGTTTTAGTGACCGGTGGCGGCAGTAGCTCAGACATCAGCATCCGTGGTATGGATGCTAAATACACCATGATTTTAATCGATGGTAAACGTGTTGACACACGTACAACTCGCCCAAATAGTGATGGCTCTGGTATTGAACAAGGTTGGTTACCACCATTACCAGCTATTGAACGTATTGAAGTGGTACGTGGCCCAATGTCATCGCTGTACGGTTCAGATGCGATGGGAGGGGTAATTAATATTATCACTCGTCGCGTACAACAAGAGTGGACGACCAGTTTACGTGCAGACACTACACTCACTGAACGTAAAAATTCAGGGAATACAGGGCAAGGCAGCTTTTACACCTCAGGCCCATTAATTGATGGGTTATTAGGTGTAAAACTGCAAGGCCAATATTCACATCGTGGTGAAGATAAAATCATTAATGGTTTTAACCGCCAAATCATGGCGAGTGGTGGAGCAACGGTATCGTTGACCCCAGATGACAAAAATACCTTCGATGCAGAATTTAAACGTGATAACCAACACCGTGATGACCGTGAGGGTTATACCAGCAAAAGAGGCGACGGTAGCGGTTTTAGCAAATATGAGTTGACTCATATGGCATTAACCCATACGGGTATCTATGATATTGCATCAACAGATACCTATGTTCAATACGATGAGACAAAAAACCCAGGTCGTAAAATGACGGCAGAAGACCTTGTTTTCCGTAATCAAAGTGTCTTTTTACTGGGGGATCATAGTTTAAGTATTGGTGGTCAATATCGTAAAGAGAAATTGAAAGACGAAGGTAATAAATTTAAACAGTATAATCAGCTTGAACGATATAGCTGGGCGTTATTCGCAGAAGATGAATGGTTAATGACCAATGACTTTGCGGTAACGGGTGGTATTCGTATGGATAAAGACGAAAACTACGGTTCACACTGGACTCCACGTTTGTATGGTGTATGGCATGCTGATGAACAATGGACAATTAAAGGTGGGGTAACTACAGGTTACAAAGCACCAAGCTTGCGTGAATCGTCTGCAAACTGGGGACAAGCAACAGGTGGTAATGCAGGTAATGCCGTTATTTATGGTAATCCTGACTTAAAACCAGAGAAAAGTGTGACCGAAGAAATTGGTGTTATCTGGAACAATCAAGATAATATTACTGCGGGGATAACTATCTATAACACTGACTTTAAAGATAAAATTACTGAAGTTAGGCGTTGTGAAGAAAATAGTAGCACAGTAAGAGCATGTACAGTAGCTCAAGATGGTGAAGGTGACAAACCTAACCAACCGTATCGTTTCATTAGCGATAAAGCGAACGTTGATAAAGCAAGAATGCGCGGTGTTGAACTAACTTTCAACTGGCGTATTGTGGATGACTTAAGTTTTGCAGCTAACTACACCTATACTGATACTGAACAAAAAAGTGGTGTAAATAAAGGTAAGCCATTAAATAAGCAGCCTAAACATATGGCTAACTCCACACTGACATGGCAAACAACTGAAGATTTAGAAACATGGACGCGTATGAATTTCCGTGGAAAAACCTCTGAATACCAAGGTCGTGGACAAAAAATGTCAAGTGGTACAGCATCTTATGCTTTGTTTGATTTAGGTGCAAGTTATCAGCTTAACAAGAATGCGAACATTGTTGGTGGCGTATATAACGTCTTAGATCGCCGAATCGATAATGCGACTTATGGTGCTGAATTAGAAGGCCGTCGCTACAATATCGGTATCAACTACAACTTCTAATCGAAAAAATAATTTCGATTAATCCAAACCCTTTGGCTTCTACCAAAGGGTTTTTTGTTGATTAAAACCTGATAAAAATCATAAGAAAAAGAGGTTATAAGCAGATATGGCAAAAAGTCAGAAATAATCAAAATTTCTCATGGAAAATAGGGTGATTTGTTAACAATTTAACTTGCTATTTCGAGTTATGGCGTGCAAAATGCGCGAACTAAAAAATAACTGATGCTTAATCAAATGAAGCATCGGTTTTTTTGTTTTTAGGAACGTTCATTCTAGCGGGGCCGGACATAGAGCCGGAGAGATAATTTTAATATTTACGTGTAGCAAACATTTTTCGCTACCGATTTGAGGAATGCTTTTATGGCTTACTTTTTCGCATTCGCAGCAGGGCCAGGCGCTGGTGGCTGCCGTATCGATGACTACGGGGCTCTCGGTGGCTTCGCTCACACGCCTTTCTCCCTTTCTTCGTTTTTCTCTGCCTATAGGCAGATGCAAAGTCTTCCCAGTAACTGTCGATTAAGCCGAAGTAGTATGCAATCGAAAGTTATGGGAGGGCTTAGACGTGCAAAATAATACTCCAATTCCATTAGACATCGGTCACAATCAAACGGGTGCGAATAACCGCGTACAACTTGCAAAAACCTTAACATTGGTGCAAGTAGTGATGATCGGTATTGCGTATATCCAGCCAATGACGATATTTGATACCTTCGGAATGGTGTCAGATAAAACCGGTGGACATGTTCCAACTTCATACATTATTGCACTTGCTGCGATACTGTTTACTGCTCTGAGCTACGGTAAATTGGTGAAACGTTTCCCATCAGCCGGTTCAGCGTACACTTATGCCCAAAAATCAATGAGCCCTCATATTGGCTTCTTGGTGGGTTGGACATCCTTGCTGTCCTATATTTTTATGCCAATGATCAACATCTTATTGGCTAAAATTTATTTACAAGATATTTTCCCTAATGTTGAACCAGCGATTTTTGTTGTGGGTCTAGTCATATTAATGACGGCAGCAAACTTACGCGGTATCAACGTAATAGCGAACTTAAGTACCGTGATTGCGATTATCCAAGTTGGTGTCATGGCTGTGTTTACTGGGCTTGTTATCCACGGTGTCACTAACGGTGAAGGTACAGGAGAAATTTGGACCTTTAACCCATTTGCTAATGAAAAAACCGAAGTGATCCCGCTGATAGCTGGGGCGACAATTCTTTGTTTCTCATTCTTAGGTTTTGATGGATTAAGCTCATTGTCAGAAGAAACGCCAAATGCGGGTAAAGTTATCCCGCGTGCTATTTTCTTAACTGCGTTAATTGGTGGGGTTATCTTTATTACCGTTTCTTTCTTCTTACAGCAATACTTCCCTGATGTATCACGCTTTAAGAATATCAATGAAACACAACCAGATATTATGCGTTTTGTTGCTGGAACATTCTTCCAGTCAATCATTCTGGTGTTCTCATGTGTTACGGTATTAGCGTCAGGTATGGCGGCTCATGCGGGTAGTGCGCGTTTGATGTATGTAATGGGGCGTGATGGGGTATTCCCAGAAAAAGTATTTGGTTATGTTAGCCCAACGTGGCGCACTCCTGCATACAACGTATTAATGGTTGGTTTCTTAGCACTAGGCGCTATCTGGTTTGAAATGGATTTTGCGACTGCATTAATTAACTTTGGTGCACTAATCGCGTTTACCTTCGTTAATATCTCGGTTATCAGCCAATTCTTTATTCGTGAACGCCGTATGACTGGGGCTAAAAATATCATTAACTATTTGATTTTGCCTGTCATAGGGACATTAACAGTCTGTGTGTTATGGCTAAATATTGAAGAAGATTCAATGGTATATGGTTTAGTCTGGACTGCGGTTGGTTTAGTTTATATGGCTGTTTTAACGCGTATGTTTAAGCGTCCTATGCCGCAAATGAGCGACATCTAATATATTCTTCATATTTCGCGCTGTAGCTGCGTTGCGTTCTCAAAACGACATGGGTCACATACTTATGTATGCTCCCCATGCTCGTTTTGCTCGGCGCCTTGCTACAACACGAACTATTTTGAATATACTCAGAATTAGAATTGTTCAAATAGCGTCCTTGAGGCGCTATTTTTTTACCCGTTAAGAATTATTTAAGATAAAGCGTGTAGCCTATTAACATCATAATATTATGTGATATTGTTGTTACAACACATAATGCATAACTATGATAATTACGAATTCGATTAATAAGGCACACAAATGAATGATGCAAAGAAACCTGAGAATCAACGGTTATTACTGACGCTTAGGAATATTGTTGGCAAAAAAAATATTTTAACAGAGCCGCATAAAACAGAACGTTATCGCAAAGGCTTTCGCTCTGGTATGGGGGATGCAATCGCGGTTGTATTTCCAACAACATTGCTCGAACAATGGTATGTTTTCAAGGCGTGTGTTGAAGCGGACAAAATTGTCCTGATGCAAGCAGCGAATACAGGGTTAACCGAAGGGTCAACACCGAGCGGTTATGATTATGATCGCGATATCGTCATCATTAGTACATTGAAATTAAACCAAATTCAAGTTTTACCAGAATTTAACCAAGTGGTTGCGATGCCGGGAAGCACTTTGTACGATCTGGAAAAAATCTTAAAACCATTAGGGCGCGAACCGCACTCTTTGATTGGGTCTTCGTGTATTGGTGCTTCTGTAGTTGGGGGGATTTGTAATAGTTCTGGTGGGTCGCTAGTACGCCGAGGTCCTGCTTATACGGAGCTGGCTCTCTATGGTCGAGTCAATGATGATGGCAAAGTAGAATTGGTAAATCATCTTGGTATCGATTTAGGGGACACCCCAGAAGAAATTCTGACAAATCTGCAAAATCGCGGTTATAGCAGTGAAGACGTACAAGTTAGCGATAAATTAGCCTCTGATCACGAATATGCAGAACGCGTTCGTGATGTTGATGCCGATACACCATCACGCTTTAATGCTGATGAACGCCGTCTATTTGAAGCATCAGGGTGCGCTGGAAAATTAGCCGTATTTGCTGTTCGCTTAGATACTTTCCCTGCAGATAAAAAAACACAGGTATTTTATATCGGTTCTAATAATCCAAATGTTTTGGAAGATATCCGTCGTTATATTTTGAGTGAATTTAAAAACCTGCCAGTAGCAGGTGAATATATGCATCGCGGTTGCTTCGATATTGCAGAAGTTTATGGCAAAGATACCTTTTTAATGATTGATAAATTCGGCACTGACAAAATGCCAATGTTTTTCACCATTAAAGGGCGAATTGATGCGGTATTAAATAAAGTCCCATTCCTGCCATCAAATCTGATTGACCGTACTATGCAGGCTCTCAGTAAATTATGGCCCTCCCATTTGCCGCCTCGTATGAAAGAGTTCCGTGATCGTTACGAACACCACTTAATGTTAAAAATGGCTGGAGACGGCATTGATGAAGCTAAAGTTTGGCTAAAATCTTATTTTTCAAGCGCAGATGGCGGCTATTTTGAATGTACACCCGAGGAGGGAGCAAAAGCATTTTTACATCGTTTTGCTGCTGCGGGTTCTGCGGTTCGTTATCATGCTGTCCACAACAAAGATGTGGAAGATGTTTTACCTCTTGATATCGCATTACGCCGCAATGATAGAAATTGGTTTGAAACGTTACCACCAGAAATTGAAAAGTTATTGGTGCATAAATTATACTGTGGCCACTTTATGTGCCATGTTATGCATCAGGATTATGTATTGAAAAAAGGCGTAGACCCGAAAGAGCTAAAAGAAAAAATGTTAGCTTTGTTAGATGAACGAGGCGCTCAATATCCTGCAGAGCATAACGTAGGTCATTTATATAAAGCCCCTGAACAGTTGAAATCGTTCTATAAGCAATCTGACCCAACAAATACAATGAACCCCGGTTTAGGTAAAACAACTAAACGCAAAAATTGGGAAGGGGATTGTGGTTGCGGTCATTCTCATGACCATTAAGGCACGTGTCATATAAATGAAAAAAAGCAGGTATTGGTAAGCATTTCAATATCTGCTTTTTTATGACTAAATTAGCTGGCGAGGTCTCTCGCATAATTAATCAATGCTTTTAATTGCTGGCAACGCTTTTCATCATGTTGATGCTCTACAAGTAATAGCTGTATTTGTTGCATATATTCTGTTAAACGCTCTTCATTAAAGTAGTCTCTACGGTGCTGTAACCAGCGCTGCTGCTCATCATAAGATAAGGTTGCAGGGTAATTACGTGCTTTATAGCGAAAGAAAAGTTCTTTCATGCGCTTATCTTCAAAACTTAATTCCAATGCAGGTAAGTTCTGTGGGGAAGTTTCACGAATAATATCCATCGTTGAGCGGTCAGAAGGACTGAAAAAACCATTATAAATTTGTGTATCGACATCATCTGACTCTGCAAATATTTGAGGCTCGCTAAATAACTCAATTAGTTTATTACGAATTTCAGGGTGCTTGCGTAAGGTTTCCAGATTGCGCATACATAAGTCACGGTCAACACCTGTTCGCTGTGCATCTTCTGGGCGCAGTGTCTTTTCTGGCGCTAAAATTGGGCATTTATTAATATGAACTAATTTTACAGGAACGGGAGAAGCGCCCGCCAATTCAGCTTTAGGCGTATATAATCGGGTACGTAATTGTTGAACGTCTAACTCAATTAATGGTGAGATATCGGCAGATAAATCGCACATAATAACGGCATTTTTGTTATCGGGATGCCAAGCAAGTGGAGCGACTAAACTGACATAAGAGCGCAATGCGCCAAACATACCAGAGACATGAACTAATGGTGTTATTTCTACAATATCAATAAGTTGACTTATTTTATTTTTATTTCTTAACTGATAAAAGTAATCGAACATTCGCGGTTGAGCGGCTTTCAACAGTTTTGCCATATTTATAGTCGCTAAAACGTCAGACATTGCATCATGTGCATTTTCATGAGCAACCCCATTTGCTTTGGTCAAATGTTCTAAACGCATACTCGGTAAACCATCTTCATTTTCTGGCCATTGAATACCTTCAGGGCGAAGCGCAAAACAGGCACGCAAAGTGTCGAGTAAATCCCAACGCGAATTTCCTTGTTGCCAACTATATGCATATGGGTCGTAAAAATTTCGGTAAAAAATATTACGCGTAACTTCATCATCGAAACGAATATTGTTGTAGCCCATAATACAGGTATTAGGGACACTAAAAGCCGCATGAATTCGTTTAGCAAACTCGGCTTCATTTATGCCTTGAGATAATGCGACTTGCGGGGTGATCCCAGTGATCATGACGGCTTCAGGTTGCGGTAAATAGTCATCAGCCGGAGCACAATAAAAAACTTCGGGTTCTTCAATGATATTAAAATCAAGGTCAGTGCGAACGCCTGCAAACTGCGCAGGCCTATCGAGAGCAGGGCGCTTACCAAAGGTTTCATAGTCATGAATAAAAAAGGTCGGTTGTTTTTTATTATCTTGCAACGTTTTCACCATTTTGATGATTATATAGTAGATTGATAGTGGTTAATTTATTGCTATTCACTATACCTTGTTGATTAATGATACCTTATCTACCGTAAAAGCTAAACTAAGGCTATCTGATATTGAGTGGGTGAGATTGAGAGCCGCATAACTTGGATGATTTGATGAAATCTTTTACCCAGCAGACATTCGTCATTAATTTGCGAGAGTATATCGTGATTGATATCACATATATCAATTGTTAACGTTAACATTAGTGATTAACATCACAATTAACAGGCTATTTTGTGGTTTGAAATTAATGTTAACCTTAACATTTCATCAAGATAATTTTTGATAGGTGATGAAATATGAATCGTGGCTCAAGAAAGTATTATGCCTCTTTGAGTGCATTATTGTTTTTTTTCTTTTTCACGTGGTCATCAACGTTTTCTGTCGTCGCAATCTGGCTGCGTAAATATGTTGGCTTGGATGGGGCGGATACAGGATTTATTTTCTCTTGTATTTCGATTGTGGCACTTTGCGCACAGCCACTCTATGGGTTTATGCAAGATAAATTAGGATTACGAAAAAATTTACTGTTATTTATTGCAGTTCTACTGATTTCATCTGGGCCATTTTTTATGGTTTTCGGTACGTTGCTAAGATGGAATGTGTTTTTGGGTAGTGTTATTGGTGGTTTGTTTATTGGCATGACTTTTCATGCGGGCATTGGTGTACTTGAATCTTATACAGAGCGAGTTAGCCGATTACGTAATTTTGAATATGGAAAAGCGAGGATGTGGGGCTCATTGGGTTGGGCGACTGCAACGTTTTTTGCTGGGCGTAATATTAACCTGAACCCTGATTACAATTTTATCATGGCAACCGTTTCAGGCTTATTATTTTTAGTTATTTTATTGAATTTAAAAACGGCAAACGCAGATGCCTATAATAGCCTTGAACATGGTAAACCTTCAGCCATCACTGTGAAAGATGCTTTGCAATTGTTTGTACAGCCCCATTTTTGGGCTTTGATATTGTTTGTATTAGGTACCTGTATATACAGTGTGTATGACCAGCAATTTATGGTGTATTTTGCCCATCAGTTTCAAAGTGAGCAATTAGGTAATGAGATGTACGGTTATCTAAATTCATTGCAGGTTTTCTTGGAGGCAGGAGGAATGTTTTTAGCGCCATTTATCGTCAACCGAATTGGTGCTAAAAATGGATTGCTGTTTGCGAGTTCTGTCATGGCTCTACGCATTATTGGTTCAGGCCTAGTTGATGGCGCGATTATGATATCGATAATGAAATTACTGCATGCCGTTGAGCTCCCGATTCTGTTAGTCGCGATTTTTAAATATAACAGCCTTCATTTCGATAAACGTTTGTCATCGACACTTTATTTGGTTGGCTTTAGTTGCATGAGCTCTGTCGTTGCAAGTATTTTATCGCCATTAGCGGGTTGGGGGTATGATAAAATTGGTTTTGCTGATACCTATCTGGTCATGGGGATATTTGTTATTATTACGACGATATTATCTGCATTTTGTCTCAGAGGTGATGGGGCAGGCCATCAAGAAATCAGAGAAAAAGATCAAACAAATAAATGTAATCAAGATCACTCCGAAAATTTGGTCGTTAAAGTATAAAGTGAAATCAATTTTCAGCGGAATAATTTGATAAATATGCGAAACGGGCTTGTAACTCAATAGGATTAGATTGTATTGTGTTAATAGATAATGCGTTTTGAATATTGACTAGAGGGTTTTAAACATGGACAACGCTAACAAGCCGTCTTTCCAAAATGTTCTGGAATTTGTGCGTATGTTTCGTCGCAAAAATAAAATTCGTCGTGAAATCACCGACAATGAGAAAAAAATTCGTGATAACCAGAAGCGTGTTTTGCTGCTGGATAACTTGAGTGAATATATAAAACCAGGTATGTCGATTGAAGATATTCAGGCAATTATTGCGAATATGCGTAGTGATTATGATGATCGTGTTGATGATTATATTATCAAGAACGCTGAGCTCTCCAAAGAACGTCGTGAAATATCGAAAAAGCTCAAAGAGATGGGTGAATTACCGCGTATTGATGTGAAATAATTACCACGTAAAGCCGAGGTCATCTCGGCTTTATTGTTTTTGACTTGAGTTGATAGATAGCATTGACCGCACGTAGTGATTATAAATTTAACCTATTAACTTGTTTGATTAATGCGGTTGCTAACCTTTCCATTTCATTTTCTGCAATAAATCCCATCGTCACTGCTGCTGCGACAAGCTGGCCTTCGCCATTAAATACAGGACAAGCAATAGATTGCGCTCCGGGAATTCCTTCAGTTGGTTGGTAACGGATGGCATAGCCTTGTTGGATAACTTTATTAATTTCGTCCTGCGAATAGGAATTCGAACCAAATTGGTTATCAAATGCAGAATAAATCAGCCCAGCAGCACTTTTTACGACAGGCAATGGCGTGTTAGGTAAAAAGTCAATTTCAATGTTTTTGAAGCTACGATTATATTTCACTAAAGAAAGCGCTTTCCCTAAACGCGTGGCTATACCTGTTGAGACGTTCTGTTCATCGCGAAATTGAATCAAACTATTGTTAATGGTTTCGATGTAAGAGTCTTCAGGTTTAACAAAATTAGCTAAGAAGGTTAAATTGCGGCCTAAACCATAACGGCTAGTTTGAGAATCTTGGTACAGCATTTGTGTACGGCACAGTGAAACCAGATATTTATGTAAACGGCTTTTTGATATCTCACAACCTTTTGAAATATCCGCTGCGCGTGCAATGCCCCCATTTTGAGCAATATAATTTAAAATGCTTACGGCTATATCAACAGAATTAACACCTTGCAGAGTAGACATACATAAACCTCAGTTTAACAAGTTCTGAAATTTTACCATGAGTTGCCTTGTGCTGCTAACGACCCGACAAAGCAAAAAAGTAATCCGAAAGCGGTAGTACGATATTACCTATAAATAGATAGAATTATTGACGCCACTCAAGTTCATCTTTAGTGAATGGAGTATATATATAGTGTACTTATGAAGGCAATGTCGAGGTTTACTATAATGAAAACGATAAATTCACTACGTTTGAAACGCCGAACTCTACTCAAAGGGCTTGGCGTTGTAGGGTTGGCGAGTATCGCACCCTGTTCTTATGCACAAGGAAACAGCAATCAACCCTTACCTAAAGTGCGGCTCAAACTGTCGGACTACAAAACATTTCGGTCAACTTGTGCAATGGAGTGTTTGCATTGCAACCTAACCGCATATACCTACCAAGGTAAGCTGATGAAAATTCAGGCGACGGAAGGGTTTAATGTCAAATGTTGCTTGCGAGGTATGAGTCGAACTAAATGGGTCTATCATGATCAACGCATCAAAACACCATTACTACGAGTAGGCGAAAAAGGTAAAGCTGAATTCAAACCGATAAGTTGGGATGAGGCGCTGGATCTTATTGAAAAAAATATCAGAGAGACCATTGATAAATATGGTAATGAAGGGTTGTTTATTTCCACTCATGCCGGAAATATGGACTCGATTAAAAATGATATGGGGAAGGCTTTCTTTGATTATTTAGGCGGCTCAACGAAACAAGCGGGTTCACTTTGTTGCTCTGCTGTAACAGCTGCGATGATCCCGATGCTCGGCCTGAGGTATGCAGATACCCGCGATACGATAGCGGATAGCCGTTATATCCTGTGTTGGGGCAATAACCCAGCTGTTACGATGCAAGCCTATTTTAAAAATTATAACCAAGCGAGAAGAAATGGCGCTCGATTAGTAGTGATTGACCCGCGTTTTAGTGAAACAGCTGCAAAAGCAGACGAGTGGATACCGATTATTCCAGGGACAGATACCGCGCTTGCTTTAGGTATGATTAAAATCATTATTGAAGAAAACCGGATAGATGAACATTTCTTGAGGGCTCATACTGGCGCGGTTTATTTGGTTGATGCGGACCAAAAACAAGTTAGGCAAAACAAAGATGATAAGGACAGCTATTTAGTTTTCGATACATTAAGCAAACAATTAGTTCGCCATGATTCACCGGGTATTAAACCGGCACTTTTTCAACATGAACTTCCTGAAAATTTGAGTTATACCACTGTTTTTGAACAAATTTACCAACAAGCAAAAGATTGGGATATTGCTCGGGTCAGTGAAGAAACGGATGTTCCAGCGGAAACTATTGTACGTCTTGCTCGGGATTACTCATCAATAACTCCTTCAATGATTGTGCAAAATATGTCAGGAGCACAACGAACCGAACATGGCGCTTATGTCGCAGGAAGCCAGTTCTATCTCGCTTTATTGACTGGGAATATAGGTAAACGAGGGGCGGGTGTTTGTGATGCTGGTGGAGCTCGGCAAATGGCTAACTTCAGCCCAATAGTGCCACCGGCACCGAATGTGAAAAATATTCCTCCCATTCCTGTTGCGAAAGTTGGCGATTTTATCGTCAATGACAAGCCTCATCCGATTAATTTCTGGTGGATTATGACGATGGGGGTTATGACCCAATTGCCGAATACCAACAAGGTTCGCGAAGCACTAAAAAAAGTTCCATTTGTTGTAGTAGCAGATAATCTCATGAGCTCAACAGCCTTATATGCTGATTTAGTTTTACCAGTGACCACTATTTTTGAAGATACCAGTTTGATGGCGGGAGTACGTAGCCAATATGTTCAATTAATGGAACAAGCCGTTGAACCCGTTGGTGAAGCAAAACCCGACTATTGGATTTTTGCCCGATTAGCAGAACGTTTCGGTTTTGGCGACGTATTTAATAAGCCAATAGAGCACTATATTGATGCCTGTTTAGTCGGTTCTGGTATTACTCGCCAAATGTTAGAAAAAGGCCCTGTGCGCCCGGTAGAAGGGGATTGGATCCCATTCAAAGACGGTATTTTTAGAACATCAACCAAAAAAGCACACTTGTTTGTTGAAGATTGGCAAAAGAAAAATTTTTCACCTGTCGTCGCTTACTACCAAGTGACCGAGTCTGTTAAAGGTTCACCTGAATTAGCCAAAAAGTATCCTTTGATGGCGGTTCAGCGCAAGTTAGCGCGTAGTGTGCATTCAAGTCATGGAATGAATGAATGGATCCTTGAAGTACAACGAAACCAGCCGAATGTCTTGATTCACCCAGAAGATGCTAAATCACGAGGCATTAAAGATGGAGAATGGGCGATCACCTTTAATGACCGAGGAGAACACCGAGCCATTGCTGTCGTGACAACGCATATTAAAAAAGGCGTAATTTCACTGGATAACGGCTGGTGGGAACAACAGGGGGGGAGCAGCAGTCATGTCACGAATGACCAAGTTGAACATTTGGGAACGGGACACTGCTGTAATAGTACGTTAGTTGATGTAAGAAGGGAGGCTTAATCATGGTCAAGCAATATGGTTTCTTAATAAATACAAAAGATTGCTATGGTTGCCGCACTTGTTCAATGGCTTGTAAATCTGAGAATGTGACTCCGCCGGGCGTCTTGTGGCGTCGAGTTCGCGAATTCAATGATGACTCACCGAATACTCAAGCATTTATTACGATGTCTTGTAACCATTGTGATGACCCACAATGTTTAAAAGTTTGCCCAGCAGACACCTATACCAAACGGGCAGACGGTATTGTCGTGCAAGATCATGAGAAATGTATTGGTTGCCAGATGTGTATTATGGCTTGTCCATATCATGCCCCGGTTTTTGACCCTGCAGAAGGGAAAACCAGCAAGTGTAATATGTGTGCGGAACGGTTAGATGAAGGCCTATTGCCAAGGTGTGTGGAGTCTTGCCCTACAGGTGCCATTGAGTTTGGTGATATCACTGAACTACGTAAAAAACACACGACAAACTGGACGGTTCTGGAACAGCGTTACAACATGCCCGATCACACAATTAGTCGTCCAAATATTGTGATCATTGGGATGGAGGACTAATCATGGATATTAAACATATGGAACTCCCTCTAGTATTTTTTACAGTGATGAGCCAGTGGGGGATTGGTGCTGTTCTCGCATTAACCATTTATCAAATGAAAGCCAGTCAAGAATCTCTATTATCAGGTTCTGTATTACGTCGCGCAGTGCTATTGATATGGCTGATTGAAGTTATTGGTTCATCGATGTCAATGGGGCATTTAGGTGTACCTCTCGAAGCATACCGTTCCGTTCTGGGGTTAAGTCATTCATGGCTAAGTCGCGAGGCAGTGACATTTGTATTATTAAATGGTGTTATCACTTTGTGGGCTCTATCTTGCTGGTTGCAACCCACAGTAAACACGCGTAACACGATATTAGGCTGGATCAGTGGGATTGGTGGATTAGCCGCTATACTTGTCACGGCGCAAGTCTATTATCAAATGGTTGCTCATCCATTATGGCATACACCGGCAACACAACTCGCGTTTATAGGCAGTGCAATTGTCCTTGGTTTTAGTCTAGTGGCCTTATTTGTTATTGGGCAAGGCAAGCCATTACTATCGACAATTAAAGTCGGCGTACTGATAGGTGTTGCATTGGTATTAATTGCACAGATTATTCGCTTACAATTACCTGCAAGCCAAGGCGGGAGCTACTTGCTGTGGTGGCAGGTAGTGATGAGTATGATATTGCCTTGCATTATGGCGATAAAAGTATACAAGGAGCGACCATCCGTAGTCTTACTTGTATTGATAATGTTGGCGATGTTTAGCGGAGAGTTAGCTGGCAGAGCCTTGTTTTATGGTTCGGTGATGACCCAAGCACCTTGGTTCTAAAAATCCTCGTCATATTTCGGCCTGTCGCGTTGTTGGCGTCGCACACTCGCCCTAGTCACATACTTGTGTATGCTCCTAGGGTCTTGTTTAGCTCGCCGCCTAGCGACAGGCCGAACTATTTAGAGGATTAATATCATTGTATTTTATTTAGGGCTATAAGCAGTGTTGGTGTCGCACACTCGCCTTAGCGATATACTTATGTATGTTTCTAGAGTTTTATTTATCTAATGTGTTTATTCAAAAGCACTATTCATAAACTTAAATGTTGGTGCGGCTTTTTGATACTGGTTAATGAGCGGAACCAGGCGTTTGAAATGTTCGCTGGCACAGTGAATATCGAGCGCTTCTTGATTCGGCCATTCCTCAATAAAAATAAAATGCCCAGGATCTTTTTGGTCAACGTAAAGGTCATAACTGATACACAATGGTTCTTGTTTAGTCGCAGCGACCAATTCATGGTATAACGGCATAACAATCTCAATCGCTTCGTTTTGAATAAAATCTTCCGCAATGACTTTCAACATAAACAGCTCCAGTTGGCTTGTAAGTGCACTGTATATAACAACAGTCATATAACCTTATGTAAATTGAGAATGCAATATCAAATGTTCGTTGAACGATGAAATTTTTTAATGAGTAAATTAATTATTTATCCCATCATTGAAAATAAAAAAAGCCTTGCTAGTTTCCCAGCAAGGCTTAGATATTTAATGTTGTCGCGTGTTAGAAGCTGGCGGGTTTTGCCATTTCAGAGGTTGCGACGTTTGAAGCAACGTGGCCACCTGCGCCACCTTTACCTTCAAAGGTAGAGGCTTCACGCTGGAATTCTGTTATCTCAAATGGCGCAGCAGCAACTGTAGGGGCTGGTGCTTTTGTCATTGGAGAATAAGCATGACGTTTATGTAAGCTGACTGCTGGGCTGCTTGCTACCGTCGCGGGTTCAGCTACAGAAGCAACAGGGTCGATGACTGCCTCGGTTGAAGCCGTGACAGTAACTTGAGAAAGCTGCGCTTCTTCAACGACTTCATTAACCACGTCATTGGCAATAACAGGTGCCGTTTGTTCGTCCACGATAGTAACGTTTTCAACCGTTTCTGTTTGAACAATTTCAACTTGTGGCTCAATAACCTCAGCCACTATTTCTACAGCCTCTTTTACTACTTCGACGGTTTCAACTTCCTGCGTAACGTTAGTTTCATCGGTGGCAATCGGTGTTGATTCAATAATGTGTTCGACAGTAGTTGCTTCGTTAACTAAAGACGTTTCTTCAGTATTAACAGTTTCCACTGGAGTGTCATGCGACTCTTGTTTAACTTCCTCAGCCACGACAGGAGTGACTATCACGCTACTTTGTGACGGGGTAACATTTGTCGTTTCTGCTACAGGAGCATCATTAATACTTTGTTGTTCAAGCATTTCTTCATTAGTGATGATTGCCATGCTTTCTTGTTGAGGCTGGGCAATTGGGTAATGAATAAATACTTTGCCAGACGCCAGCTCAGGTGAGGCAACGGCAGCGATTAATGGCATTGGTGATTTAGTTAGATGGCGTTCATCACGATAACGACGGCGACGTTGCCCACTGACACGTAAGTGACGTGGTGAACGACGTGAGCGTCGTGGAATGATGGTGTCTTGCTTTTCTTCGCCTTCTGCTTGAGTGTTTAACTCTTGCAGGTCGTCAGTTTGTGCGTCACTTTCAACTGGGGTAGTAGGGGCAACGAGTGCTGGTAATGCAGCAACAGGCATTGCCTCCGCGACTTCAGTCACTTCAGCCACTTGTTCGTTGTCTGTTACACGGATTTTTTGTGTCAATTGACGACGTTGGCGACGTGGCGTAACAGGACGTTGTTCTTCTTCCTTTTCAGCCGCATTCTCTACATTGTCTTGCTGAACATCTTGTTGTGATTTAGCAACTTGCTGTTGACGTTTTTCATCTTGACGACGGCGACGTTCAGCGCGTTGTTCACGACGTTGTTGCTGATTATCACGATTCGCATTGTCAGTAGTTTGCTCATCTTGTTGGCTCGTATTTTTGTTATTACGGCCTTTATTGCGAGTGTTCGCATCATCCGATGGCGCATTACGGTTATTGCGATTATCACGGTTATCGCGTGTTTCATTTTCATCGCGGTCACGACGATTATTATTACGACGGTTATTGTTGCGACGATCATTATTACGACGGCGCTCATTATTATTGCGGCTTTTCGGCGCTGGTTTCTCAACCACTTTTTCTTCTTCGCCAAACAGGCCTTTAAAGAATGCCGCAATTTTGCTGAACAGACTAGGGGATGCAGGTTCAGCCACCGCTGATTTAACAGGTGCTTTTGTTGCTGTTTCTTTCGGTTTAACGGCCGTAGATACATCAACAGGTTCTTGCAGTGCAAAAGCTGAAATTGCAGGTTGTTCAGGGACTTTACGCTCAGCGGTAGTTTCATCACTTTGCGTTAAAGTTTCTGTTTCGTGATATTGCGCTAAGTTGTAGCTCAGAGTGTTAACTTCTTCACCCTTACGAATACGGATCACGTGGAAATGCGGAGTTTGCATTTGGTCATTAGGAACAACAACAACACGGACATGGCTTTGGCGTTGTTCGATATCACTGACCGCTTTGCGTTTTTCGTTCAGCAGGTAAGAGGCGATTTGTACGGGGACAATGGCATGCACTTCATGGGTATTTTCTTTCAGTGCTTCTTCTTCAATAAGACGAAGAACAGACAGAGAAAGTGATTCGTTGTCACGAATGGTTCCCGTCCCTGTACAGCGAGGGCACACATGGTGGCTTGACTCACCTAAAGAAGGGCTCAAACGTTGACGTGACATCTCCAATAACCCAAAGCGCGAGATGCGTGCAATTTGAATGCGTGCACGGTCTTGACGTACCGCTTCACGTAGGCGGTTTTCAACTTCTCGTTGATGCCTAACGGGGGTCATATCGATAAAGTCGATAACAATCAAACCACCCAAGTCGCGTAGACGCAATTGACGTGCAATTTCATCAGCCGCTTCTAAGTTAGTGTTGAATGCAGTTTCTTCGATATCTCCACCACGTGTTGAACGTGAAGAGTTGATATCGATAGCGGTCAATGCTTCAGTGGTATCAATAACTAATGCACCGCCTGATGGCAAGCGAACTTCACGCTGGAACGCAGATTCGATTTGTGATTCAATTTGGTAATGGCTAAACAGAGGAACATCACCACTGTAGTGTTTGATTTTGCTTGCAAAATCACCACGACCGATAGCTTCGATATGGTTGCGTGCCATTTCAACAACTTTTGGGTTGTCGATCAGAATTTCGCCGATATCTGGGCGCAGATAATCACGGAATGCGCGGACAATAACGTTACTTTCTTGGTGAATCAAGAACGGTGCAGGGCGATTTTCAGCGGCTTTTTGAATCGCTTCCCAGTGACGTAAACGGTAGAGTAAATCTTGTTGCAGCGATTCTGCCGATTTACCTACACCTGCGGTACGAACGATTAAGCCCATGCCGTCTGGAATTTGTAAAGAAGACAGTGCTTCTTTTAGTTCAGTTCGATCTTCACCTTCGATGCGACGTGAAATGCCCCCCGCACGTGGGTTATTTGGCATTAAAACGAGGTAACTTCCTGCCAAGCTAATGAAGGTAGTTAGTGCCGCACCTTTATTGCCACGCTCTTCTTTATCCACTTGAACGATAACTTCTTGGCCTTCTTTTAACACATCTTTGATGTTAGGACGACCTTGAGAGTGATAGTTGCTTGGGAAATATTCACGAGCGATTTCTTTGATAGGAAGGAAACCGTGTCTTTCAGCGCCGTAGTCAACAAAAGCAGCTTCAAGACTAGGTTCGATACGAGTGATTTTACCTTTATAGATATTGGCCTTTTTTTGCTCATGACCGGGACTTTCAATATCCAAATCATAGAGACGTTGCCCGTCAACAAGGGCAACACGCAACTCTTCCTGTTGAGTTGCGTTTATTAGCATTCTTTTCATGTTATTACTTACTCATTATTTTCTTTTAAATAAAGAGCAGCGAAAGAAAGAGCTACTGTAAACCGATGGCCTCGTGATTTTTACAAAACCGTCTGCCTCGCGGCAGTCGTTCGTATAGAGACGCGCAGTATTCGGTGAACCTGATTTTTAGATTAAAAATTCAGCGTTCTTAATCAGGATGCCGTAAGTTATTAAAGAAAACGGAAGTTCCTAACCCAATAAGCCAAAATTCGTTGCTCGCTAATTTATTTGATGTTGCTAAATGTCTTACGCCATTGCTGCATTGTTACGCCATCAAATAAGAAATCCTATAAAACGTTAACTTTCGTTTTTTAAACATCTCAGCAACTTCATATTATTCCATTGCCATAGCCATTATAGCAAGTCGATACGGAAGTTATATGGAAATTTTATTTAGAAATAGGATAAATCATGCAGAAAATAACCAAATTAAAAAAAAACATAAAAAATTTTGTGGAGTCGGTATGATAGGGAAAGCAAATAAGCGCATATTTTCATCAATTAGAGTTAACGCATTCCCGAATGAATACACAAAATCAAGTTCAATTTATTGACATCAGCGATGACGAAGCTGGGCAACGTATCGATAACTTTTTGCTCACTAAACTTAAAGGTGTGCCAAAGAGTATGATTTATCGCATTATCCGCAAAGGGGAAGTGCGTGTTAACAAGGGGCGGATAAAGCCTGAATATAAATTAGTCGAAGGGGACCAAGTGCGCGTTCCTCCCGTTAGGGTTGCTGAGCGTGAAACCGCACCGGTTTCGGCCAAACTGGATAAAGTCGCTGCATTAGCGAATTGCATTTTATTTGAAGATGACGTTCTCTTAGTGCTGAATAAACCATCGGGAACTGCTGTTCATGGTGGGAGTGGTTTAAGCTTTGGTGTTATTGAAGGTTTAAGAGCGTTACGTCCAGAAGCGCGTTTCCTTGAGTTAGTTCATCGTCTTGATAGAGACACCTCAGGTATTTTATTGGTGGCTAAAAAGCGTTCAGCACTTCGAGCGTTACACGAACAATTGCGTTTAAAACAAATGCAAAAGGATTATTTAGCACTCGTAAGAGGCAACTGGCAGTCGCACATGAAAGTTATTCAAGCCCCTTTACTTAAAAACATTCTACAAAGTGGCGAGCGAGTCGTTAAAGTGAGCAGTGAAGGAAAACCGTCAGAGACGCGTTTTAAAGTGGAAGAACGGTTTGATAATGCAACTTTGGTAAAAGCGAGCCCTGTCACGGGGCGGACACATCAAATACGTGTTCATACACTTTATGCAGGGCATCCTATTGCATTTGATGACCGGTACGGTGACAAGCAATTTGATAGCCAACTGGCAGGGACAGGTTTAAATCGCTTATTTTTGCATGCGAGTGCATTGAAATTTACGCACCCTAAAACGGGTGAAGAGATGCGTTTGCAAGCCCCTTTAGATAACCAATTGAATCACTGCCTAAAAATATTACGTAGCCGTAAAGCAGAAAAGTAAGTCATTTGATTAACTGGCAGGTTTTCCCTGCCAGTATAAAGGATTAATTATCAAATAATGGGCTAACTTGGTGTGGACGTAACATTTCGAGTAATAAAATAAGCGGAAGCCCAACTAACGTATTGGGGTCACGCCCTTCTAAACGCTCAAATAAACTAATTCCTAGTCCTTCTGATTTAAAGCTCCCTGCGCATTGATAAGGTTCATCTTTAAGTAGGTAATTCGTTATTTCTGCATCAGATAGTTGCCTGAAATGAACGTGAAACAATTCACACTGCACATTAAATTTATCTGTTTCAGTATCAAGCAGGCATAGTCCAGTATAAAAAGTGACCTTATTACCTGACGCGGATTTAAGCTGCTGAAAAGCGTTTTCAAAATTATGCGGTTTCCCCATAATTTTATTATCAATAACACAAACTTGATCAGAGCCAATAATCAAGTGCTGAGAGTATTGAGCTGAGAGTGCGTTAGCCTTTGCATGAGATAAACGCATAACTAAAGCCTGAGCCGACTCATTCAAAATGGGGGACTCATCAATATTGGGGGCCACTGCTAAAAAAGGTAATCCCAGTTTTTTTAGTAGGGCTTGTCGGTAGGTTGAAGTTGACGCCAAAATAATCGATTTCATGATTTTTCTCGAAACTCGTAGCCAAAAGGGTTAACTCATTTTAAACTATAAAACGTAAAACCTACGGTTTTTTGGTGAAAAGGCGAGTTTACCCCGCCTTTTTCTTTGACTATAGCTCATTACAAAGTTAATATGCGCGCCTTATGCAAAAGGTAAAATTACCCCTGACTATCGATGCGCAGCGTGCAGCTCAGAAAAACCTCGACTATGTCGGGAGTTATACACCTGAGCAAGTTGCACGTCTTGCAGAATCAGTAGTCAGTGTAGACAGTGATGTAGAAACCGAATTATCATTTAATATTGATAAACAACGTCTCACGGTTATCGAAGGGAAATCCGATGTGGATCTCACCCTCCAATGCCAACGTTGCGGAAAAAATTTCAAGCATCATGCCTACGTATCGTATTGTTTTAGTCCTGTCGTCAATGACGAAAAGGCCGAAGCATTACCGGAGCTCTACGAACCGATTCAAATTGATGAATTTGGTGAAATAGATTTGCTGGGAATGATAGAAGATGAAATAATTCTATCCTTACCAGTTGTTCCGGTTCATGATTCTGAACACTGTGAAGTGTCCGAAGCGGACATGGTGTATGGTGAACTGCCTCCCGAGGCAGAAAAACCAAACCCATTTGCCGTATTAGCCAGTTTAAAGAAAAGTACTTAAGGAGTAAGGTCAATGGCCGTACAACAGAATAAACCAACTCGTTCAAAACGCGGTATGCGTCGTTCACATGATGCACTGACTGCTACCCTAGTTTCTGTAGATAAAACTTCCGGTGAAACTCACCTGCGTCACCATGTGACTGCAGATGGTTACTACCGTGGCCGTAAGGTTATCAACAAGTAATTTGTTGTTACCTTGGCTAATCTAACCATTGCGTTAGATGCTATGGGCGGGGATGTTGGTCCCCGCGTCACGGTGCCTGCTGCATTGCAGGCACTGGCATCTAATCCAGCACTCAAATTACTGCTTGTCGGTCAACCCGAAGCCATTCAACCTTTGCTTGCACACCAAAGTGCTGAGCAAATCTCGCGTGTCGAAATTATTCCTGCGGACGGTATTATCGCAAACGATGCAAAACCATCAAATGCGATAAGACAAAGCAAAGGAACCTCGATGCGAGTGGCCTTAGAGTTAGTGAAGACAGGGCAGGCACAAGCGTGCGTGAGTGCGGGGAATACGGGTGCGCTGATGGGGCTAGCAAAATTAATGCTAAAGTCTATAGAGGGGATTGAGCGCCCAGCGCTAATGACCATCTTACCTAATCAGCAAAAAAGCCAAACAGTTGTGCTAGATTTAGGCGCTAATGTTAACTGTAGTAGTGATATGCTAGTCCAATTTGCCGTAATGGGTTCCGTGATGGCAGAAGAAGTGGTTAACATTTCTAAACCGAGAGTCGCGTTACTGAATATTGGCGAAGAAGAGAGTAAAGGTCTGGATAATATCCGCGAAGCCGCCTCAGTATTAAAAGAAACATCATCAATTAATTACATTGGTTATGTAGAAGGTAACGAATTACTGACAGGTAAAACCGATGTGTTAGTGTGTGACGGCTTCGCAGGTAATGTCTCATTGAAGACGATGGAAGGCGTAATACGCGTCATCCTTTCATTGATAAAATCGACCGGTGATCAACATAAAAAAAGCAGTTGGTTTATGCAACTGGCGAAAAAATGGTTAAAAAAACGTTTAATGAAACGTTTTGGGGACATGAACCCCGACCAGTATAACGGTGCGACTCTGTTAGGATTAAAAGGTATTGTCATCAAGAGTCATGGTGCAGCGAATGAAGGCGCTTTCAAAGCGGCTATTGACCGCGCAGTACAAGCTGTTGAAAAACAAGTCCCAGAAAGAATAACAGCGCGACTAAATATTGTTTTACCCAGGAGTGATCAATAACCTATGGCTATGTACAGTAAAATCTTAGGAACAGGCAGCTACTTACCAGCACAAGTACGTACCAATGCTGATCTGGAAAAAATGGTTGATACTTCTGATGAGTGGATTGTGACACGCACTGGCATACATGAAAGAAGAATTGCCAACGAAGATGAAAGTGTCTCAGTGATGGGTTTTCAAGCTGCCAAAAATGCGTTAGACATGGCGCAAGTCGATGCAACTGACATTGGTTTGATTATCGTTGCAACCACATCAGCAACTCACGCTTTTCCTAGCGCTGCTTGCCAAATTCAACAGATGCTAGGTATTCAAGATTGTGCGGCATTTGATGTCGCAGCAGCATGTGCAGGTTTTACCTATGCGATTAGTATTGCTGATCAATTCGTCAAAACAGGTATGACCAAAAAAGCATTAGTTATTGGTGCTGATGCTTTATCTAAAACATTAGACCCAGCAGATCGTGGCACGATTATTTTATTTGGTGATGCGGCAGGGGCTGTTGTTATCGGCGAATCTGAAGAGCCGGGTATTATTTCGACGCATTTACATGCCGATGGCCGTTATGGGGATTTACTCACATTACCTAATCGTAGCCGTTGCTCTGAAGACCCTGCCTATTTGACCATGACAGGTAATGAAGTCTTTAAAGTTGCAGTGCGCGAATTAGCACATATTGTTGATGAGACACTGGCACAAAGCGGTATAGCCAAAGAAGAACTTGATTGGTTGGTCCCACATCAAGCAAATTTAAGAATTATCTCTGCGACGGCGAAAAAATTAGATATGACAATGGATAAAGTCGTTGTCACATTAGACCGTCACGGTAATACTTCAGCAGCATCAGTTCCTACAGCGTTGGATGAAGCGGTGCGTGATGGTCGTATTCAGCGTGGTCAACTTGTGCTTTTAGAAGCCTTCGGTGGCGGTTTCACTTGGGGCTCTGCATTGGTTCGTTTTTAATTAACTGAGAAAATAGACATGACACAATTTGCTATGGTATTTCCCGGACAGGGTTCTCAGTCTTTAGGGATGTTAGCAGCATTGGCTGAAGAAAATCAGCTTGTTGAGCAAACATTCGCTGAAGCATCGGAAGCATTGGGTTACGATCTCTGGGCGTTAGTACAAAATGGGCCAGAAGAAGAATTAAACAAAACATGGCAAACACAGCCTGCTTTATTGGCAGCTTCTGTGGCTATTTTCCGTGTTTGGAAAGTCAAAAATGGCGCGATGCCTGCGATCATGGCGGGTCACAGCCTTGGTGAATATTCTGCTTTAGTTTGCGCGGGTGTTATCGACTTTAAACAAGCGATTAAACTGGTTGAATTGCGCGGAAAACTCATGCAAGAAGCCGTTCCTGAAGGCACTGGTGCGATGTATGCCATTATTGGTTTGGATAACGAATCAATTGAAAAAGCTTGCCAAGAAGCTTCTCAAGGCCAAGTTGTTTCACCGGTTAATTTTAACTCACCGGGCCAAGTCGTGATTGCGGGTGAAAAAGCAGCAGTTGAACGTGCGGGTATCGCATGTAAAGAAGCGGGGGCTAAACGTGCGTTGCCATTATCTGTTAGCGTCCCGTCTCATTGTGCATTAATGAAGCCAGCTGCTGATAAATTAGCCGAAGCGTTAGAAAAAATTGATTTTTGTGAGCCAGACTATCCAGTTATTAACAATGTTGATGTTAAAATTGAGAAATTGGCACAAAATATTCGTGATGCTTTAGTCCGTCAACTGTATAATCCAGTACGCTGGACGGAAACAGTAGAATTAATGGCAGATCAAGGTGTTGAACATCTTATTGAAGTAGGTCCAGGAAAAGTATTGACTGGTCTTACCAAGCGAATTGTCTCTAATTTAACTGCCGTCGCAGTCAATGATCCTGTATCATTAAGCACTGCTTTAGAAAATAGCTGAGGACGACATGAGCTTTGAAGGAAAAATTGCACTGGTAACAGGCGCGAGTCGTGGAATTGGTAAAGCTATTGCTTTAACATTAATTGCTCGTGGTGCTACCGTTATCGGAACAGCAACCAGCGAAAAAGGCGCAGAAGCCATTACCGCTTATCTTGATGGTAAAGGTAAAGGTTTAGCGTTAAACGTGACTGATGCAGCATCAATCGAAGAAACTTTGACCAAAATCCGTGAAGAATTTGGTGAAATTGATATTTTGATTAATAATGCAGGTATCACTCGTGATAACCTATTGATGCGTATGAAAGAAGATGAATGGCAAGATATTATTGACACCAATCTTTCATCCGTTTACCGTTTGTCTAAATCCGTTTTGCGTGCCATGATGAAAAAACGTTGTGGACGTATTATTTCAATTGCATCCGTTGTCGGTGTGATGGGAAATGCGGGGCAAACTAACTATGCAGCAGCGAAAGCAGGGTTAATTGGTTTTAGTAAATCATTGGCTCGTGAAGTCGCTTCTCGTGGTATCACTGTCAACGTCGTTGCACCTGGTTTTATCGAAACTGATATGACTAAAGCATTGACAGATGAACAGCGTGCAGGCATTTTATCTCAGGTTCCTGCGGATAGACTGGGTGATGCACAAGAAATTGCCAGTGCTGTAGCGTTTTTAGCTTCTGATGAAGCTGCTTACATCACAGGTGAAACATTGCATGTCAATGGTGGCATGTACATGATCTAAAGAAATGATGGAACTATTTGCATTATTAGTGTTATCTAACGCTAAATAATGCAAAATAATAGTTCCAACAGCCGGGATTGGGTTGTATCTTTTCCTGTATTTCATAAACTACGAAAACCATCGCGAAAGCGAGTTTTGATAGGAATTTTAATAGTATGAGCACTATCGAAGAACGCGTTAAGAAAATCATCGTTGAACAACTGGGTGTTAAAGAGGAAGAAGTTGTAAATACAGCTTCATTTGTTGATGACTTGGGCGCTGATTCTCTTGACACAGTTGAGCTGGTTATGGCTCTGGAAGAAGAGTTCGATTGCGAAATCCCTGACGAAGAAGCTGAAAAGATCACAACAGTACAGGCTGCGATTGACTACGTCGAGAACGCATCTAAATAATTGTACGAAAAACTTATCTAGGCGATCACTCGATCGCCTATGTTCCTTTTGTAACTTTTCCCTCCTTGGAGGAAATACGTGTCTAAGCGTCGTGTAGTCGTAACCGGACTGGGCATGTTATCTCCTGTCGGCAACACAGTTGAGTCATCATGGAAAGCTGTTTGTGACGGACAGAGTGGTATCAGCCTAATCGATCATTTTGATACTACTAACCACGCAACTAAATTTGCTGGCTTAGTAAAAGATTTCAATTACGAAGAATTTGGCATCTCCCGCAAAGATGCTAAGAAAATGGACCCATTTATCCAATATGGTATCGCCGCGGGCTTTCAAGCCTTTAAAGATGCTGGATTGGAAGTAACAGAAGCCAATGCTACTCGAATTGGTGCAGCGATTGGTTCTGGTATTGGTGGGTTAGGCTTAATTCAGGACAACTGTGAGTCATTACTGCACGGTGGACCTCGCAAGGTAAGCCCATTCTTCGTACCATCGACCATCATTAATATGGTGGCTGGTCATTTAAGCATTATGTATGGTTTCCGTGGCCCAAGTATTTCAATTGCAACAGCCTGTACATCAGGTGTGCATAATATTGGCCATGCAGCACGTATGATTGCTTACGGTGACGCCGATGTAATGGTTGCAGGCGGTGCTGAAAAAGCGACAACACCACTCGGTGTGGCCGGTTTTGGTGCAGCGCGTGCATTATCGACTCGCAACGATGACCCGCAAGCGGCAAGTCGCCCATGGGATAAAGACCGTGATGGTTTTGTTCTGGGAGATGGCGCAGGTATCATTATTCTTGAAGAATATGAACATGCGAAAGCGCGCGGTGCAAAAATTTATGCTGAAATCGCAGGGTTTGGGATGAGCAGTGATGCTTATCATATGACATCACCACCTGAAAATGGTGCGGGTGCTGCACTTGCGATGGAAAATGCACTGAAAGATGCAGGTATTAAAGCCAGTGACGTGGGGTACATCAATGCTCACGGTACTTCAACTCCTGCCGGTGATTTGGCAGAAGCACAAGCGGTTGTTAATGTATTTGGTGAAGGCACAGAGGTATTAGTCAGCTCAACCAAATCAATGACTGGGCACTTACTTGGTGCTGCGGGCGCTATTGAGTCAATTTTTACCGTTTTGTCATTGTGCGATCAAATTGTTCCGCCAACCATTAATCTGGATAACCCAGATGAAGCGTGCAAACTGGACTTTGTTCCAGGTGAAGCACGTAAAGTTGAGAATATGGAGTTCGCTCTATGTAACTCATTTGGTTTTGGTGGCACCAACGGTTCATTAATTTTCCGTCGTTATCACGGCGAATAATTAATCTATTACCGTTATTAATTAGCCCTAGTCACTTAATGTGGCTGGGGCTTTATTTTGTCCAGTTCTTTGCACAGTTCTTCGCTTTAGTTTATGATAATCCCACTTGATTAATGTCTGATTTATCAGCTTTTATTATAAGTATTATCAATGTCATATTGGGTTAATGGGCAACTTTGCCAGCAAATAAGTGTTACCGATCGCGCAGTCTCTTTTGGGGACGGCTGCTTTACGACCATACATGGCGTTAATCAGCAAGCTAAAATGTTAAATGAGCACATCGCCCGGTTACAGCATGATAGCCAAAGATTAAAAATTGCACAGCCAGATTGGGAAAGCTTGGTAGAGCATCTAAAGCAGATTTGTGCAGAACAAACTCAAGACGAGTTTGTGATTAAAGTCATCCTAAGCCGTGGTGTAGGTGGTAGAGGATATAGCGCGAAAGGTTTTACCTCGCCGACGGTGATAGTCAGTGTTTCTCCCTTCCCAAATAATTATGTTCAGCTACAGTGTAAAGGGGCACGCCTCGTTCTCAGCCAAATTCCGTTAGCTCGTAACCCATTACTAGCAGGAATGAAACACCTCAACCGTCTGGAGCAAGTTCTTATCAAACAAGAGGTTGATGAACTTGATGCAGATGAAGCGATTGTGCTAGACACCGACGGTATTATTGTTGAATGTTGTAGTGCGAATGTTTTCTGGCGAGTTGGGCAAGCAGTATACACCCCAGTTTTATCTCATAGTGGGGTAAATGGATTAATGAGACAAAAGATCATATCACTACTAGAGGATAGCCAGTACCATCTTCAGCAGGTCGAACGCTTTGCTAACGTGTTAACTCATTGTGATGAAGTAATTATTTGTAATACGTTGATGCCAGTTTTACCAGTACAAAGCATTCAAATGAGTCAACAGTGTCCGCCATTGCAATTTGCGTCTCGTGAGTTGTTTGAGTATTTATTTTTGCGTTGCAAAATTTAGTTTTTATAAATGAATTAATTATTACCAACACACGCATTGAAATGGTCAATAAATGAAATTAGCCAAAAAAATCCTTCTCATCGCCGTTACCTTGGCTGCTATTGTTGCAGTCGCTGTCTATTGGCAATACCGTCAGGTATTGAACTATGCCAAAACGCCTATCAGTATCACACAAGAAAAAATCTTCACAGTTCCTGCAGGAACTGGGCGTGTTGCATTTGAAGGGTTACTTATTGAAGATAAAATTCTTGAAAAAGGGAATGAATTCCAATGGTTGCTCAAACTACGTCCTGAACTGGCTCAGCTAAAAGCGGGAACTTACCGCCTGCAACCGGGAATGAACATTGAACAGCTCCTACAATTAATTGTGAGTGGTAAAGAAGCACAGTTTTCAATCCGTTTTATTGAAGGTAATCGCTTGAGTGATTGGGGTAATATTTTACGAGATGCGCCTTATTTAGAGCATAAAACCACCAACTTAACCCCGACAGAACTGCATGCGCTTATTGGGTTTAACGAGGAAGGTACTTTAGAAGGATGGTTGTATCCTGATACCTATTTATACACAGCGGGAACAACAGATGCTGAAATCCTGAAACGTGCTTATAAACGTATGCAAAACAGCCTTGATGAAGAGTGGAAAGGGCGAGATAGGGATTTACCCTATAAAAATGCCTATGAAATGCTTATTATGGCTTCGATTATTGAAAAAGAAACCGGTGTTGATAGTGAAAGGGCCCAAGTTGCTTCCGTGTTTGTTAACCGCCTAAAGAAAAATATGCGTTTGCAAACCGACCCAACCGTCATCTATGGGTTAGGCGACAAGTATCGCGGTAAAATTTATCGTAGTGATTTAGATAATTATACTCCGTACAATACTTATAAGATTGATGGTTTGCCACCCACACCGATTGCAATGCCAAGCCTTGCATCGTTAAAAGCTGCAGCACATCCAGCTAAAACGGATTACATATTCTTTGTCGCAGATGGTAAAGGTGGGCATACTTTTAGTCGTAATTTAAACGACCACAATCGTGCCGTTAAAGTTTACCGCCAATTTGAACAGCAAAACTGATAAAAATGAAAAACCAATTTATTGTTATTGAAGGTCTTGAAGGCGCTGGTAAAACGACAGCAATCAACACGGTTGTCGATACGTTGAACCAAGCCGGGATCACAGATATTGTATTCACTCGTGAGCCTGGGGGTACCCCACTGGCAGAAAAATTACGCGAGCTAGTAAAGCAAGGCATTGCGGGTGATAAGGTCACTGATAAGGCTGAGTTGCTCATGCTTTATGCTGCCCGTGTACAACTGGTTGAAACAGTGATTCGTCCTGCATTAGCGGCGGGCAAATGGGTGGTCGGTGACCGTCATGATTTATCTTCCCAAGCGTATCAGGGTGGTGGACGTGAAATTGACCGTCATTTGATGCAATCATTACGTGACTTAGTGTTGGGGGATTTCAAACCTTCATTAACGTTATACCTTGATTTACCACCTGAATTAGGTTTGCAGCGAGCAAGGTCTAGAGGTGAATTAGATAGAATTGAAAAAGAGTCGTTAGCATTTTTCGAAAGAACACGCCGCCGTTATCTTGAGTTGGCCGTGGGTGATGAAACGATACTCACTATTGATGCAAGCCAAAACATTGAGCAAGTACAGCATGATATTCGCCAAATGCTGACCGAATGGTTAGCGCGTGCTTGATAAACCACATAAGGTATTAATCCCATGAATTGGTATCCTTGGTTAAATGAACCTTACCGACAAATCATTACTGCGTACCAAAGCGGTCGAGGCCACCACGCGTTACTGCTTCATTCAATGCCGGGAAATGGTGCGCAAGCGCTATGCTATGGAATTAGTCGTTGGCTTATTTGCCAAGAAAGAGACGGGCTAAAAAGCTGTGGACAATGCCACAGTTGCCGTTTGATGCTTGCAGGCAATCATCCTGATTATCATATTCTTGAGGTAGAGAAAGGAAAGTCGACTGTTAGTGTCGATGCGGTTAGGAAATTAATTGAAACCTTGAGTCGCCATGCCCAACAAAGTGGTAATAAAGTGGTGTATATTCCACAAGTTGAGGCATTGACAGATGCGGCAGCTAATGCGTTATTGAAAACATTGGAAGAGCCAGCAAAAGACACTTATTTTTTATTAGGAAGTGATAAACAAGAGGATTTGCTTGCAACTATTCGCAGCCGTTGTCTAAGTCATTTCTTACCTGCACCCGATTTACAAATAGCACTCTATTGGCTGCAAAAGCAAAAACCAGGTATTGCTACTGAAAATGCGATAACGGCATTAAAAATATGCCAAGGTGCACCGGTTTCTGCGCTAGCTTTATTGGACGAACAACGTTGGCAAAAACGTAATGCACTATGTCATAGTTTAAGCCATGCATTGCAAACGGGTGATATGTTGAGTTTGCTGCCTAGTTTGAATATCGATGAGGTGCCTGATGCCTTAAATTGGCTACTCAGCTTATTTACGGATGCCATTAAAATTCAACAAGGTGCGGGGGCTTTTTGCATCAACCAAGATCAGCAGTCTCAAGTCCTACAATTAGCCGGTGCTATGAATCGTACTCAGTTAATAAATATGTATGATAAGTGGTTATATTGCCGTCATCAATTACTGACAGTTCCTGCATTGAATCAGGAACTGATTCTGACAAATCAATTATTACAATGGGAAGCTTCATTGGCTGTCCCTACATTTTAAAAAGAGTTAAATATGTTTGTTGTTGATTCACACTGTCATCTCGACTGTTTAGATTATGAAAAGTTACACACGAATGTCGATGATGTTATCGCAAAGGCCTCGGCTCGTGATGTTCGCTTCATGTTAGCGGTTGCAACGACGTTGCACGGTTTTGAAAGCATGAAGAAAATGATTGGTCTGCGTGACAATATCGCTTTTTCATGTGGTATTCATCCCCTTAATTTAGACGAGGGATATGATTTTGCACGACTAGCGCAATTAGCGGCAGGAAACGAAGTCGTTGCGCTAGGAGAAACTGGGCTGGATTACTATTACCAGCAAGAAAATGCTGCACTACAACAAGAGTCTTTTCGTCAGCACATTCGTATCGGTCGTGAAGTGAATAAACCGGTTATTGTACATACTCGTGCGGCACGAGAAGATACGTTATCTATTTTACGCGAAGAAAACGTGATGGATTGTGGTGGGGTATTACACTGCTTTACTGAAGATAAAGATACGGCAGTGGAACTACTCGATTTGGGCATGTATATCTCATTTTCAGGGATCGTCACATTTCGCAATGCGGAACAAATTAGAGAAGCCGCCCGAGTTGTTCCTTTAGATCGCATTTTAGTCGAAACCGACTCTCCATACTTGGCTCCTGTTCCTCATCGTGGTAGGGAAAACCAACCTGCGTACGTTCGGGATGTTATTGAGTACATGGCCGTGCTGAAGGGCGTTAGTGTTGAGCAGCTTGCTGAAATTACGACGCAAAACTTCAATCGTTTGTTTCATTTAAATGTTGGTACAAATAACGTATAAATTAGTTCACAAGAACGATTAAATGACTAAGGAAATTGAAATGGCAGAAGAAACGATTTTCAGTAAAATTATCCGTCGCGAGATCCCGGCAGATGTGGTTTACCAAGACGAACTTGTCACGGCATTTCGTGACATTTCACCACAAGCACCATCACATATTCTTATCATCCCTAATAAATTAATTCCGACTGTAAATGATGTTACTGCGGATGACGAACTAGCGTTAGGCCGTTTGTTTACTGTAGCGGCTAAAATTGCCAAAGAAGAAGGTATTGCAGAGAATGGTTACCGTTTAATCATGAACTGTAATGAACATTCAGGCCAAGAAGTGTTTCATATCCACATGCATCTAGTGGGTGGTCGCCCATTAGGCCCTCTATTGGCGAAATAATAAGGTATAGGGGTCGACGATGAACCGTATTGCATTACTTGCTTTGGTAACCGTGTTGCTAAGTGGTTGCGTATTTAAAAAGACACAAGGACTGGTTTTTAATGAGCAACAGCGCATCATTATGGAGCCAGCAGTACTTGCACAAGGGGTCATTGTCGAAAACCCAGTGATAGGTAATGAAAATCACCAAACTATCGCCACGATCAATATGAGTAATTCGCAATCTGAAGTGGTCAATATTGCTTATCGTTTATATTGGTATGATAAGCAAGGGTTAAAAGTAGACACTTCAAATATTATGCATCAGCAAATTGCGGCGAATTCTGTTGCGAAAGTTCGTGCCGTGACTTCCTCTCCACGTGCAACAAATGTACGTGTTCATGTATTTTTATCGCCAAAGGCCGGAGAATAATAATGAAACGCATTTTAATGGTTGCTGCCGCGACATTAATTTTGGCTGGCTGCCCTTCATATCCACCTCAACAACCAGGTACACAACCCCCGATAGTGCCCGTCGAGCCTGAAAAACAACCGGAAGTGACTCCGCCACCCGTTGATGTTGTGCCAACTCCACCAAAACAACAAACTATAGATTGGTCAGCTTCCATTACGCCTTTAGTTAATCAAATGGTGAGTGCGGATGGGGTAGAAAGTGGCAAAGTATTGTTAGTTGACTCAGTGAAAAATAATACGAATGGCTCACTGCCTGTGCAGGCTGTGACATCAGTTATGACAACCGCGGTTGAAAATACGAATCGCTTTAAAGTTGTTCCTGCCAGTGTGGTGAGTTCTGCACGTAAAACACTCGGTTTATCACAAGAAGACAGCTTAGTAACCCGTAGCAAAGCGATAGGGTTAGGCCGCTATGTTCAAGCAGAGTATGTGATCTACAGCGTGATGTCAGGCTCCAACAAAGAAAGAAGCCTTGAAATGCAATTGATGGAAGTGCAAACAGGTGAAATTATTTGGACTGGAAAGCACAATATTGAGTAACCCGCAGTCGCTTTTTCGGCTGTTAGCGTTGTGTTTTCCAACAATCTCTGTCCATGATTGGAAAATATCTTCGCTAACAGGGCTATCAGGTGGAAGCTTTTTGTTGCAATGTTCCTTATCTGGTAGTGAAATAAAGCTTATCGCGCGCGCTGATGGAAATGCACAAACTGCTTTGTATGTTGACCGAAAGAAAGAAGCGCGGATATTGCAGCAATTACGCGCTTATTCATTTACACCTAAAGTGATTGGCCGAAATGTGCAATGGTTATTATTAGGGTGGTGTGAAGGACAACACCCTGATAATAATACTTTTCTGTTACCTAGTTTTCAGTGCGAGCTTGCAAATATAGTCACACAATTACATCGCGCTCCACTGCTGGGGTATCATTTACAACTACGCGATGAAATATCACATTATGGCTATTTAATTGATAAAAAAAGGTTTTCGCCTCGCTGGAAAAAATTACATCGTCATTTTACCTCTGATGCATTTCCCAAAACGCTGAAACTGGCTCCTGCCCATATGGATATTCATGCAAAAAATATTGTTCGTACATCAACAGGGCAGTTAATGCTATTGGATTGGGAATATGCAGCCAATACAGATATCGCTTTTTCTTTAGAAACCTATTTTCAATTTAATGGTCTGACTGACATTCAGCGAGATTTTTTCTTAACGCAATATTGTGATATTCACGGTGCTTATCGTGACAAACAGCAATTGGCGAAAAGCTGTCAATCATGGGCACCTTGGGTAAAATATATGACATTAATGTGGTATGAAGTGCAGTGGAATGAAAGCCAGTCATCTGACTTTTTGTTACACTCACAGTCATTAAGACAATATTTTGGTTTATTAGGTTGATGGCTGAAAGCTATCAGAAAACAGTATCGAATTGAGATAATTTGTTTAATAAGTGAGGCATGTTATGGGTCCTATAATGCTAGATGTTCAGGGTTATGAATTGGACAATGAAGAGCGCGAAATATTAGCACACCCATCCGTGGGCGGCTTAATATTATTTACCCGTAACTTTCATGATGCAGCGCAATTACGAGAGCTTGTTCGCCAAATTCGTGACGCATCAAGACACCGGTTGTTGATAGCCGTTGACCAAGAAGGTGGTCGAGTACAGCGTTTTCGTGAAGGTTTCACCGCATTGCCTTCTGCTCAGGCATTTGCCGCGCTCAATAGTGAAATGGATGGCGCCAAGCTTGCTGAAGAGGCGGGCTGGTTAATGGCATCAGAGATGATAGCCATGGATATTGATATTAGTTTCGCACCTGTTCTGGACCTTGGCCATCAAAGTATTGCGATAGGCGAACGCTCATTCCACGAAGATCCTGAAATTGCCATGGTTATGGCGGAGCGTTTTATTAAAGGCATGCGCAGTGCGGGAATGAAAACAACAGGAAAACACTTTCCTGGTCATGGCGCTGTGAAAGCTGACTCACACAAAGAAACACCACGCGATGACCGCACTTTAGAGAAGATCCGTGGTAAAGATATGTTGATATTTAAAGATTTTATTCAACGAGAGCTACTCGATGCGGTTATGCCTGCCCATGTTATTTATACTCAAGCTGATGACCGTCCGGCGAGTGGATCGCCATTTTGGTTAAAATCAGTATTGAGAGAACAACTTGGGTTTCAGGGGGTTATCTTCTCTGATGATTTATCGATGGAAGGTGCGGCGGTTATGGGAAGTTATCCCGAGAGAGCACAGGCTTCATTGAATGCTGGGTGTGACATGATTTTAGTCTGTAATAATCGTGAAGGTGCTGTCAGTGTTTTAGATAATTTACCAAAACAACATGATAGCCAAGCTTCTAAGCTATATCATAGTGGTCGACAATATAGCTTAACAGAATTACAAGCCGTTGGGCGTTGGAAAGAAAGTCATCGTCAACTGGTTGACTTGCATTCACGTTGGCAAGAATATCGCTAATAATTTCAATGATATCTAAAGGGCCAGTATTTTATTTACTGGCCTTTTTTGTATCAATACACATCATAAAGCCCATGATTATGCATAAATAAAATAATAAAATTATTGCCCACAGTAAAAGTTACCCGTAACTTCATTAATAATTGCACAGTTAATCTCAATGTTATTTGAAATTGCTTTAGATAAAATGAATCAATACTTATTTCACTATTAAAAATAATTAGATGATTTTTTATTGAAATAAAAAAATGAAAATATTAATAATTATATTTATTGTTAATTGTATTTTGAGTTTACTTAAAATAAATAACTGGAAATTTGGATTATGGTCTGTTTTTTCATTTAGTTGGAATTATTAAATATGATTATGATACTTTTAATCATGAAATCGATTATCTTCAAAAGTTAAGATAATTTTAAATAAATGAAACATAAGATGAGTTAAAGGGGGGAGGGAATCACTAAGTCATGCTTATCATTTACTCAAATGTTACTTAATTGAAATTGAACGCTAGGGAATAATGCTTTCTTCTATGAGGAATTAAATAAAACATTCATAGATTGGTTATACACCTATCAGCAATATGCATTTATATGTGAAATTTTATTAGGTTATATTTTATTCATAAGTCTTTATATGTATCAAGCTGATTACAAATATCCATTTAAATCTGTGTTTTAACCAGATATAAATGAATTATTTATTAAATCCTATCCAAATGAAAGATTTATACATTAAGAACCCCTTAAGATAAAACGTGACCAATATCACTATTAATGGGTAGTTTAATGCAACCGATGTAACGTGTTGTGACAGCGATCGTTTTAATTGACATAAAATTACGATAGCATTCGTATTATGAAAGATTTATGACAATTTAGAGTGATAAGTAATCAATTAAAAAAAACAGCAATTTAGAAGTTGTATTTTAAGTTAAATATTTAAATTGATTTGAGGTGATTATTTCTCAGGGGCATCTTTTGTCATAAAAAATAGATAAGGAATAGAGTGGTAATTATTTTTTAATGGGTAAGTGTAGCGTCATTGCTTGAATTTTAAGTTAAATAAACGCGTAATGTGAGTAGTGTGTCATTATCGATTAAATAATATATTTATGTAATCCCTATAAGGGATACCTCTATTCATAGAGATAAGTAAACACAAATGCAGACGAATACTGTATTAAATTTTTTAAAAAATGACTTATGTGTTTGAAATGGATGTATCTGTTTGTCTTTAAGTGAAATTATTTTATTAAGCTAAAAATAAAAATGGTGTTTTGTTGTTCATGGAAACATGGCACAGCATAAAATTAATTCAAATAATCATTAACTAGGTTAATTCCAATGAAAGTTAAAAATATTGCGTTATTAATGCTTTCTCCTTGCTATTTAGCTGTAGCAATGGCAAATGCCAGTAACTGGGAAGATTCTATCAAGGAAAATTCATTCATTGCGGATTCGGAGCTAGAGCTGTCAACCCGTAACATGTGGAAATACTTAAAAACAGAAAACCGTTTTGATAAAGACGAAAACCGTTATAGAAAACAAGTAGCGAATGCTTGGGGTCAAAACTTTCAAGCGGATTTCAAATCAGGTTATTTCGCTGACATCATTGGTTTTGACGCTTCCTACTATGGTGGTATCAAGTTAGGCGCAAGTAAAGACTTCGCCTCCCGTGCAATTTTATATAATGATGATGGCCATGCGAAAGGGTACAACAAAATTGGTCAACGTTATGCAAAAGTGAAACTAGACCTTGAGCCAGTGAAATTTAATGCCAAAGCAGGTTGGTTTACACTGAAAAATACGGGTATTTTCACGAATTCACAACGTTTATCATTGAACAGCTATAGCGGTTACTACACGAATACTGCGATCAGTGATTGGAGTTTGGATTTATTATATCTCGATAAAAAAGTTATGCGTCGTGATAGCCCAAATATTGATGCCATGTATTTTACTGATGCTAACGGCGTTCGACACAATGTTAATCATGTCATCACGGGTGGAATTAACTACAATACTAAACCATTGAAAGTTTACTATTTCTATGGTCAAGCCGATGATTTATTCCGTCAGCAAGGTTTAGAAGCGAAATATAAACTAACTTCAGATGTCACTTTAGGTACGCAGATCTATAACCATGAATATGGTAGTGACGGTAAGCGTACTGAGACCGATAAACAAAAAGGTAAGCGTAATTTTGACAAGCGTGCTTGGCACTATGCAGGAACGGCAGAATGGCGCATCCCTGAATCGCCTTGGACGCTAAGCACAGGCTTAACTTACACCCAAGCGAAAAAAGCGAACGGTGTCGGACAATTTGCGCGTAACCCAATTGGTAACACGCGTGGCCGTTTTAACTCTCCAGCTTATGCAGATATCGACTACGTACGTGATGGCGAAACCATGATTGCAATGGCGGCTGAATATCGTATCAGCAAAGAACTGTCTGTTGGTGCCCGTACCAACTATTCAGAATTTAAATATGAAGGTGAAAGATTAAAGCAAGGCCAATTTGGTCTGTTTAGCTATTGGAAACCAACTGAGAATCTATCTGTGTCATTAAGTGGTGGTTTGGGTTGGCACCACCAGCAAGAAAACGACTACACAACGCCAAAATTATATGATGGGCACTCACGTCGTGCACATTCGTTATCTGGATCAATGACAACGACTTACCGTTTTAAAATGTAGTCGATAATTGAAAAAGATTAAAAAAGGTAGGATAAATGAAACATAAAATTGGATTACTCACACTGCTTATCTCTGGTGCACTCTTGGCGGGTTGTGCTCCCAAAAATGCAGATACTGTAAAAGTACAAGTCATAGGTATTAATGATTTCCATGGTGCTTTACAAGCTCCGGGTGATGGTAAATTAGGCGGAATTGAGTCAATTGCAACACTGGTTAATCAATTAAGAGCACAAAACGATAAAACTATCGTGGTTGGCGCTGGTGACTTAGTAGGGGCTAGCCCATTACTGTCATCAATGTTCTATGACGAACCCACAATTGAAGCGCTAAGCGCGATTGGTATGGAAACCAGCGCAGTTGGTAACCATGAGTTTGATAAAGGTAAAGAAGAGCTGCTGAGAAAACAAAACGGTGGCTGTCACCCAACCGCAGGTTGCGTGGGTAAAGATTCCTTTGCGGGTGCTGATTTTAACTACTTAGCAGCTAACGTTATTGTTAAAGAAACAGGTGAAACTCTGTTCCCATCTTACTTTATTAAAGAGTTTGATGGCATTCCAATGGCATTTATTGGTTTAACGTTAGAAGGTACACCTGCTATCGTAACGCCAAGTGGAACGGCAGGGTTAGAATTCAAAAATGAAGTTGAAACTATCAATAACCAAGTTAAGTTATTAAAAGCACAGGGTATTAATAGTATCGGTGTTTTGATCCATGAAGGCGCAACACAACAAGTTGACACTAAAGTTAAAGATATTAACCGTTGTGATAATATCAAAGGCCCAATTGTTGATATCGTTAAACAGTTAGATACTAATGTAGACTTTGTTGTTAGTGGCCATACGCACCAAGCATATAATTGTGAAATCAATGGAATGACAGTAATTTCTGCTCAATCTAATGGGACTTTATTGTCTCAATTAAATATTGAGATTGATAGAAATACGAAAGATATTGTTAGCATCAATGCAAAAAATATCCCCGTTGAAACCAGCCGTTATGAGAAAAACCCTGAGTTAACCACCTTCGTACAAAAATACGAAAAAATTGCCTTACCTATTTCACAGCAAGTGATGGGGTCTTTGACGGCTAATGTGGATAAAAAATTATTGCCAGCAGGGGATTCTACCTTAGGTAAGATTATTGCAGATGGTCAATTATATGCAGCCTCCAGTAAAGAAGCAGGCGGTGCACAAATTGCATTTATGAACAGTGGCGGTATTCGCGCTGACATGAAAGCAGGGGAATTGACTTATGGTGACATTTTCACGGTGCAACCGTTCTCTAATGTGGTTGTCACACAGTCACTGACAGGTGCTCAAATCAAGCAAGCACTTGAGCAACAATGGGATCGTGCTCGTCCGCAAGTTATGCCTGTTTCTAAAGGTTTTTACTACGAGTGGGATGACAGCCGCCCAGTGGGTGACAAAGTTATTCAAAAATCAATGAAATTAAACGGTAAGCCGTTAGACATGAATAAAAGCTATCGTGTTGCTGCAAATGAATTCTTAGCAACTGGTGGTAGCCGTTTCTCTGCCTTTAATCAAGGTAAAGACCGTGTTTATAGCCTTCCAGACAACGAAGCATTAATGCAATACTTTAAAGATAACTCGCCAGTTTCAGTTCCAACTGATGTGCGTATCAAGAAAATTAAATAATAAAATTTAATATTTCATGAAAAACTCTGAGGGTGTTTATCATCCTTGGAGTTTTTTTTGTGCTTTATTTAGAGGTATGTTGAAAATGAGAAGAGGGTAATTGATTATGCGCAACAAATAAAAAATGATAGAATAATGATTCTCATTATCACCATTCTATCTGTGGAATTAAACAATTGATTGATATAAATACCAAAAAGCTGACTCGATTCATTTGGTGGAAAAAATGATTTGACGAATGTGATCGTAGTCATAATAATCAACTAAATTGATGTGAATCAATATTTGGTATTACCAATAGACCACTCATGATATTCTAGTTGGTATGGAAGGAGCTGTGGCTAATTATTGTTATATAAGGCTTTTCTAGATGTGAAGCCTTAAATAACATTAATATATTTTGTTTCGAGGGATTTATGACCTTATCTCAACCCAAAATCATCGTTGTAGGCGGCGGTGCTGGTGGATTAGAACTGGCAACACGTTTAGGCCGTAAGTTGGGCCGTAAGAAACGTGCACAAATTACGTTGGTTGACCGCAACCCGAGTCATTTATGGAAACCGCTATTGCATGAAGTTGCGACAGGTTCTTTAGATGATGGCGTCGATGCGATAAGCTATCTGGCTCATGCTCGCCATAATGCGTTCAATTTCCAACTGGGTTCACTAACGAATATTGACCGTGAAAATAAAACAGTCGTTCTCGGTGAACTTTATGATAAGCATGGTGAATTATTAGTTCCTTTGCGTGAGCTTGAGTACGATATTTTAGTCATGGCATTAGGCAGTACTTCGAATGATTTTGGTACACCGGGTGTTAAAGAACATTGTATTTTCCTAGATAACCCACACCAAGCGCATCGTTTTCACGATGAAATGTTAAATCTATTTTTACGTTATTCAGTACGCGATAACGCAGAAGAGAGCGTTAATATTGCCATTGTTGGGGGGGGAGCTACGGGGGTTGAGTTATCTGCTGAACTCTATAATGCGGTTGAGCAATTAACCAGTTATGGTTTTAAAGGGTTAGACACAGATGCACTGAATGTCACATTAGTTGAAGCAGGCGAGCGTATCCTACCCGCTTTACCTCCGCGAATTTCAAGTGCTGCGCACCAAGAACTTAATAAGCTAGGTGTAAATGTATTGACGAAAACTATGGTAACCAGTGCTGATGCAGATGGTTTGAATACGAAAGAAGATGGTAAAATTCATGCAGACCTAATGGTTTGGGCAGCGGGGATTAAAGCACCTGATTTCATGAAAGATATCGCTGGATTAGAAACAAACCGTATTAACCAATTGGTAGTAAAGCCGACATTGCAAACGTCTCGTGATGATATGATTTTTGCTATTGGCGATTGCGCATCTTGTGCTAAGCCAGAAGGGGGCTTTGTTCCTCCAAGAGCACAGTCAGCCCACCAAATGGCCAGCCTTTGTTATGACAATATTGTTGCTTTAATGAAAGGCAAACCTTTAAAAGAGTATGTATATAAAGACCATGGCTCATTAGTTTCACTATCTCGATTTAGTACAGTTGGTAGCTTAATGGGGAATTTAATGCGTGGGGATATGATGGTAGAAGGGCGAATTGCGCGTTTTGTATACATTTCTTTATATCGTATGCACCAAATTGCATTACATGGTTACATTAAGACAGGGCTAATGATGCTTGTTGGCAGTATTAACAGAATTATTCGACCAAAGTTAAAACTGCATTAATCTACGAGTAGTTACTGGTTTAATTTGGTTTGATGATCGCCATGCACCTGTGTATTTATATAACAGGTGCATGTTTTTTTGTATTTTATAATGATAAATAGGTATGCTAATAAAGTATATTAACTGAATCTGTCAAGGTTTATTTATGTTAAATATTACTTGGAAAAACTATTTAGATCAAATTTAAGAGATTGAATATCGATTATATTGCCACTATTACTTATATATTCTATTTAAATGAAATTAAAACCTACAAATTAATATATATTGAGTCAATATAATTTAGCTTACCTTAAGTTTAAAATAATTTAAGTATAAATGTATTTATATAACGAAAAGTTATCATGGAAATCACTCCATCTATCTTATTGATTATTAATTATAAAATAACGCATTCAATTGAGGTGATATGTGAAGTTGCACTAATGGTGAAACTTATGGTTTCTAATACAGTTATAATAAATATTTGTTTTGATGATAAATTAAGATAATTCCAAAAAACAATACAAATAGTACGTAATTATCGAATTATTTTAGATTGTGGTTACAATAGATGCGGCATATTTTAATAAGGGTTAATACAATGAAGCTAAAATTTAAGTTGTTATTAGCAACTGTAGTGGTATTCGTTATTGTATTGCTCGTGACTTTATTCAACCAAGAACCTGAAACGAAATTGGCGACAGTGTTATCTGTCGAGCCGATCAAAGCTAATCGCCTTGTTGAGTACCAAAATTGTACAGTAACAGGAGTCTTAGGCACGTTTAACCAACAATCCCTTTCTCGGTTTCATCCTGCACAAAGCGAATGCAAAATGATTTTCATGATTGAAGCATTACAAGGGAAAGGCTTTCCATCTCTGTTTGATATGCAAAATCAAACCTGTGTTAACACACAAAAAATGGAATTAGTTATTGTTGGATATGACGTCGTTTACCAAATTGATAAAAGCATTGGGAAAGTTAGAACATCCTATGAACCATCAATGTTTATTCCTTTGGATGACAAAGGGCGCTTAGTGCTAACATCATCTAATTCAGTGTGTGAAACCATGCGCAGTGATATAAAAGAATTATTACCATTTTATTGTTTGCAACAAAATGAATTGTCAATCACCAGAAACTCATCAACAATCTTAGAACTGCAACCGAACAAAAATACATTTGGCTTTATGGAATAATAATTATATAAAAATTATAGAGATAAAAGGCTACACGAAAGTAGCCTTTTATCATTTTATAGCTTTAAACCTAGATAATTTGGTGTTCTTCAAATCCGATAAGTAACTGCTTAATAAATTCTAGTCGAGAGGCTCGTTCTGTTAAATCGTGGAAAAATTTTAGTCGAACAGGGCCATCTAACCGATAAGTTTGTGGCTGGTTTTGTAATAAGCTGATTAAGAAACTTGGATCGACTTTATTTTTATCACCAAATTCAATAAAACCACCTTTTTCATGGGCTTCAATACGTTTAATACCAAGGGATTGCGCTTGTAATCGAATAGCTGCGTTAGCTAACAGGAATTTACCTGCGTCAGGTAAGCTGCCAAAGCGGTCGATTAGCTCTGTACGCAATTCGTCGAGCTCCTGACTATTTTTAGCACTGGCTATTCGTTTATAGAAAGATAAGCGAATGTTCACATCGTGAATATAGTCGTCTGGCAGCAGAACAGGCATGCGTAATTCAACTTCGGTTTGTTGGCTAGTTAAATCTTCTAATGAAGGCTCGCGCCCCTCTTTTAGCGCATCAACAGCACTTTCTAGCAGTTCCATATAGAGGGTAAAACCAATCGTGGTCATTTGGCCACTTTGATCTTCACCAAGTAATTCACCTGCACCGCGAATTTCTAAATCGTGAGTTGCTAGAGCAAACCCCGCACCTAAATCCTCCAGTGAAGAAAGGGCTTCAAGGCGTTTATGAGCATCAGTGGTCATCGCTTTTGGATGTGGTGTGAGCAAGTATGCATAAGCTTGGTGGTGAGAACGTCCTACTCGGCCACGCAGTTGATGGAGTTGAGCTAACCCGAAATGGTCAGCACGCTCAATAATAATAGTATTCGCTGTTGGTATATCAATACCCGTTTCAATAATTGTAGTGCATATCAATACATTAAAACGTTGATGGTGGAAATCCGTCATAACGCGCTCTAATTCACGTTCACGCATTTGACCATGGCCAACAACAAAGCGTGCCTCAGGAACTAACTCTTCAAGGCGTGCCTTTGCCTTTTCAATGTTTTCAACATCATTGTAAAGGTAATAAACTTGGCCGCCACGTAAAGTTTCTCGTAAAATTGCTTCACGGACAACTAAGTCATCATATTGGCGAACAAAGGTTTTCACAGCCAAACGGCGAGCTGGTGGTGTGGCGATAATCGATAAATCACGCATGCCACTCATGGCCATGTTAAGAGTACGAGGGATCGGTGTGGCTGTCAGTGTTAGGATATCAACGTCTGCACGCATAGCTTTGATACGTTCTTTATGGCGGACACCAAAGCGGTGCTCTTCATCGACGACGAGTAAGCCTAGATCTTTCCATACTAAGTCACTTTGCAGTAACTTATGGGTACCAATTAGAATATCAACTTTACCTTCAGCAGTTTGTGCAATAATTTGTTGTTGCTCTTTCGCTGTTTTAAAGCGTGATAACATTTCGATGCGGACAGGCCAGTTAGCAAACCTATCTTTAAAATTATCGTAATGCTGTTGGGCAAGTAGTGTCGTGGGCACTAAAACGGCAACTTGCTTGTTATTATTAATAGCCAAGAATGCGGCTCGCATTGCCACTTCGGTTTTACCAAAGCCTACATCGCCACAAACCAATCGGTCCATAGCTAAGGGTTGGCACATATCGCTGAGAACGGCATTGATAGCGACTTCTTGGTCAGGTGTCGTTTCGAAAGGAAAGCCTTGGCAAAATTCTTGGTATTGTTGTTTATCATGCTTGAAAGCAAAGCCCGCTTTAGCTGCACGTTGTGCATAGATATCAAGAAGTTCAGCCGCAACATCGCGCACTTTTTCTGCGGCTTTTTGACGGGCTCGCCCCCAGCTATCACTACCTAATTTATGCAATGGGGCGTTTTCATCAGCGCCACCCGCATAACGGCTAATTAAATGGAGTGAAGAAACTGGAACATACAGTTTATCATTGCCTGCATAGGTTAAAATTAAATATTCAGCTTTAATACCACCCGCTTCTAAGGTAATCAAACCTTGGTAACGACCTACACCGTGTTCAATATGAACAACGGGTTGCCCAGGGCGCAATTCAGCTAAATTGCGAATGAGGGTATCTGTATTAATGGTGCGGCGATTATCTGTTCGGCGGCGAACAATTCGCTCCCCAAGTAAATCACTTTCGCAAATTAATGCCCTATGGATATCGGATTGAATAAAGCCATGCTCAGCGGCCCCAATCGTGATGGCAAATCGGCTGTCAGTAGGGTGAGTATAGCTTTGAATAATATCAGGCCGAATTTTTAAACGTGCTAAGAGCTCGGTAACAGTTTCACGCCGGCCTTCACTTTCCACAGAAAAGACGATAGTTCCATCAAACTGTTCAGTAAACTGCCGCAATTTTTCGAGCGGTGTTTTACTTTGCCCCTGTGTGCTGATATCCGGTAATGGCAGGTAATCTAAATTGGTATTTGCCGCTTTTTTGGGCAGAGACTCGGGTGATAATTGAATACGAGGCCATTTTTTTAACGATTGATTCAGTTGTTCAACAGTTAGCCATAGCTCTGAAGGTGCGAGCAATGGGCGCATTGGGTCGACACCACGGCTTTCATACCGCTGCTGAGTATCAACCTGAAAGCGTTCAGCCGCTTCTTGTAAGCTCTGCGAAACAATTAAACTTGATGGTGGTAAATACTCAAATAACGATGGCAGTGGCTGCGCGAAGAATAAAGGCTGCCAATACTCTATACCTGTTGGTAAGGTATTCTTACTGACCTGCTGGTAAATATGTTCTGGATCACGGCGAACTTCAAAGCGCTCGCGCCATTGGCTGCGAAAACGTTCAATAGCGTCTTTATCGGTCGGAAATTCATGAGCTGGCAGTAAATTAATTTGTTCTACTTCTTCGAGTGTTCTTTGCGAGTCAACGTCAAAAGTTCGCAAGCTATCAATTTCATCATCGAAGAAATCAATACGAAATGGCAATGAACTTCCCATAGGAAATAAATCGAGTAAAGCGCCACGTGTGGCATATTCACCATGTTCTAAAACTTGTTCTACATGGCGATAACCAGCGTTATCGAGTTCATTACGTAAGTTATCTCGGGAAAGTTTGTCACCTTTTGCCATCACTAAGGCATGGCTGGTTAAAAAGTCAGCAGGACAGACTTTTTGCATCAGTGTATTGACGGGAAGAATTAACGCGCCTTTTTGTAAACTGGATAAGCGGTACAGTGTCGATAAACGATGAGAAATAATTTCCTGATGGGGAGAGAAATTGTCATATGGCAATGTTTCCCAGTCAGAAAGTGTCTCTATAGGGTGTTTTGTAAACTGTTGAATTTCATCTCTTAAACGTAATGCATTTTGCATATCACGTGTCACGATGATAACAGGCCCTTGATGACGTTGTATTATTTCTCCACATTCAAGTGCACCAGCCGCCCCGATAAGGCAACCTAAATGGCGAACATCGCCACTACGACTAGGGAGTTCATAACGAAATTTTGACAACATAGAAATCTTCGGTATCTCACAGCGGTTAGTAAGCAGTTAAACAAGAGTTAGCACAAATATAGCCAATTTTTGTACGAAAAATAGTTAAGTTAATTAATGGATAGTTAAACTACAAAATTCGTAACAAAACAATCAGTTTTAACTCGTAATTCGTCTGAAAGTCAGACAAAAAGGCATTCAAAACAGAAAAAAAACCATCGAGTGGTTCCATTCATCAATCGTACCCTTTATTATCGCTGAACACTTCGCTTTGGCAACAGGGGCATCATAGATTTCATGCACCAATCTGTCTCATTATTTATAGGCCTACGTTATTTACGTGGGCGTGCTGCGGATAAATTTGGGCGTTTCGTTTCCAGTTTATCTGCTATTGGTATCACACTGGGGGTGGCGGCATTGATAACCGTCACTTCAGTGATGAATGGGTTCGAGCGATCTTTACAAGATAGCATACTTGCTTATATGCCGCAGGCAATTTTAACATCTGCCTCTGGAAATATAGACCCAGCAAAGTATCCAATAACTGGTCTACAACATTTAAACGGTGTCAGCCATATCGCACCTATTGTGCAATCTGACGTGGTATTACAAAGCCGAACCAATGTTGGCGTTGGCGTCATGGGGGGGATTGAACCTGAAGAACCTTCTCTGTTATTGGATAAACTGGTTGTTGGGCAACGCAGTGACCTTAAAGAAGGCAGTTATAATGTTTTTCTGGGGAATAAACTTGCAGAAACGCTCGGGGTAAAACGTGGTGATGAAGTTCGCTTAATTATACCTGGGGTGAGTCAACTAACACCAATGGGGCGCATTCCTAGCCAGCGCCTATTTACTGTGGCGGGTATTTTCCAAACAAATGGGGAAGCGGATACAAGTGAACTTGTCGTAGCACAACAAGATGCCGCACGCATGTTACGTTATCCTACAGGGCATATTACTGGGTGGCGTTTATATTTGGATGAGCCCCTAAAGGTTGATGTTCTAAGTCAGCAAGCGTTGCCGAATGGCTTAGTATGGAAAGATTGGCGAGAGCGTAAAGGGGAGTTTTTCCAAGCCGTTCGCATGGAAAAAAATATGATGGGCTTATTGCTCAGTTTAATTATTGCGGTGGCGGCATTCAACATTATTACTTCACTATCATTGTTAGTGATGGAAAAACAAGGTGAAGTCGCTATTTTAAAAACCCTTGGCCTCAAACGTTGGCGAATTTTAATGATTTTTATGATCCAAGGCGCTGGAGCGGGGGTGATTGGTTCACTCATTGGCACAATATTAGGTACGATACTTTCTAGCCAACTGAATGTCATTATGCCGCTGATTGGTTTATTACCAAAAGGTGTCTCTTTACCGATTGTGCTTGATTACTCTGGTATTTTAATTATTGCACTTAGTGCAATGCTGATTTCTCTGCTGGCAACGCTTTATCCTTCTTGGCGTGCAGCAGCGGTTCAACCTGCTGAGGCGTTACGTTATGAATAAACAACCACTTCTGGTCTGTGAAAATTTAAGTAAAACATATCAGGAAGGGACATTGTCGACGCAAGTGTTGAAAAATGTCAGTTTTTCCATGGGGCTGGGGGAAATGATGGCCATCGTGGGAAGTTCTGGTTCGGGTAAAAGTACCTTATTACATTTACTGGGTGGGTTAGATACTCCTTCAGAAGGGAATGTTATCTTTCGTGGCCAGCATATTAATCAATTATCTTCAGATGAGCGAGCTGCTATTCGTAATAAAGATTTAGGTTTTATTTATCAATTTCATCACCTTTTACCGGATTTTACCGCCCTTGAAAATGTGGCGATGCCTTTATTAATTGGTGGTATTGCGAAAGAAACTGCATTTTCGAAAGCCACTGAAATGCTAGAAGCAGTTGGACTAGCGCATCGGGCGGGGCATCGTCCTTCTGAATTATCAGGAGGGGAGCGCCAGCGTGTTGCTATTGCAAGGGCGTTAGTGAATGAGCCTGCACTGGTTTTAGCGGATGAGCCTACAGGTAACCTTGATTTACGTAATGCAGATGCCATTTTTGAATTGTTGGGGGAATTAAACCGAACACAGCGGACTGCATTTTTAGTGGTCACCCATGATATGACACTGGCTCGCCGGTTATCTCGCCAATTGGAAATGCGTGATGGGCATTTGCAGCAGGATATTACCTTGGGGGCGCGGTAATGTCTAAGTTGCCTCTTTCACTACTCACAGCGCTGCGTTTCAGCCGTGGTCGCCGCCGAACAGGGATGGTTTCGTTAGTTTCGATAGTTTCAACGTTGGGTATTGTTCTTGGGGTTGCGGTGTTAATTATTGGTTTGAGCGCGATGAATGGCTTTGAACGCGAATTAAATAACCGTGTGTTATCTGTTGTTCCCCATGGGCAAATTTATGCTGTTAAACCACCCTATAAGGATTTGGAGTTTGCTGAACAAGTTATCCGGAAAACGCCAGGGGTTGAAGGCGTTAGCCCTTACATTAACTTTACAGGGTTACTTGAGCGTGGTGCAAATTTAAAAGCAATCCAAGTGATGGGGGTTTCACGAGAAACTCAGCCACAAGTCAGTGCATTACCACAATTCATTCTTAATGATGCTTGGCAGCATTTTGAAGCGGGCAAACAATCGATTATTTTAGGCCAAGGTGTGGCTGATGCATTAAATGTGAAAGTTGGGGATTGGGTGACAATCATGATCCCAAATACCGATGCCAGCTTAAAGATTCAGCAGCCTAAGCGTATTCGTGTACAAGTGACGGGTATTTTTAAGCTTAGTGGCTTGCTTGATCACCAGCTAGCACTCGTTCCTCTCGCTGATGCACAAGAATATCTCGACTATGGTGATGGTGTGACGGGATTTGAAATCAAAGCCACAGACCCATTTATTGCCGATCAAGTCGTTTATGATGCAGGCTTGAAAACTATGCATCATGTTATTGTAAAAAGTTGGATAGGTGATTATGGTTATATGTACAATGATATCCAAATGGTTAGAAGTATCATGTACTTAGCTATGATATTGGTGATTGGCGTTGCGTGTTTTAATATTGTTTCTACTCTTGTTATGGCGGTTAAAGATAAAAGTAGTGATATCGCGGTATTGCGCACCTTAGGGGCAAAAGATAGGCAGATTCGTGCTATTTTCTTATGGTATGGTTTGTTGGGTGGGCTGGTTGGTTCTCTGATTGGTGCTGTACTTGGGGTCGTCATATCTTTAAATTTAACACCAATGATTAAGGTTATAGAGGCTATTGTTGGTCATCCAATTTTATCGGGTGATGTCTATTTTATTGACTTTTTACCTTCTGAATTGCATGTCATGGATGTGGTTTATGTTTTAATTACAACCATTGTATTAAGCTTACTAGCCAGTTGGTATCCTGCTCGCCGAGCGAGTAAGTTAGACCCTGCACGTATTCTCAGTGGGCAATAGTTATTAGGGTTAGAGAGCCAATGATTTTTAGGGTATAAATCCAAAAATTTATTGGCTCTTTATATAATCACTGTGCTGTTAAAAACATTTGTTTATAACTACGAGTTTCTAGCATCGCTTCTGTAAAACCATACTGTTTGGCGGTCGCCATCAACGTTTGATATAAACTATCCAGTAAGTCCTGCTCATCAGTCATAATGGCAAACTCAGCAAACCAGCCGATCCCACTCAAGTGATCAATTGTGATGTGGATATCATTCAGAAAATAAATGCTTCTTATTTTAGTTGTGGTTAAGTAGCAATGATATCCCAATGTCGTTAACATGTTTTGCACATGGTTGCAGTCATCAATATTAATGGCTTTGCATTCAGAAGCTCCAGGGCCTTTGACTATCCACAACTTTATGCCTGATGGCACCATTTCACGTACGCACATACTGACGTTCTTGTCAGCCAGTGGTGAATGTAGGTTTTCATAGAAATAATCTGTCTCTGTATTATTTTCCGTAAATGGCTCAGCTAAATCGGCTCTTATTTTGCGTAAGAAGGTGTCGGGATCCGATAATTGAAATTTAATTTCAGCTTCATATTTACCGACAAAATGTTGGCTCATGTAGAGTTCCTTGGTACTAGTCTTTTAGACTATTGATGGTAACACAAAGCAGAAATCGACGAGGGAGATAAAGATGAAATTAGTGAATAGATAAGTGCCTAGATGTTTAAATTAGGCACTTTGAGTGTAAATTTTACCGTTTATTTCTTGGTCATTTTATCTAGATAGCCCATCACAAATGCAGATAATACAAAGGTTAAATGGATGATGACATACCACATCAGTTTGTCATTTGAGACGCTTTTTAAGTCCATGAAGATTTTTAATAGGTGAATAGAGGAAATTGCCACAATGGAGGCCGCGACTTTATTTTTTAATGATGATGCGTCCATTTTACCTAGCCAGCCTAGTTTTTCACTGCTGTCAGGGATATCCATTTGGGAGACAAAGTTCTCATAACCTGAAAACATTACCATCACCAATAAACCACCGACTAATGCCATATCAATCAATGATAATAGCGTCAAAATTAAGTCTGCTTCAGGAATTGAAAGGATATTTGGCAAAATATGGTATAGCTCTTGAAAGAACTTAATGGTTAAAGCCAATAGTGTCAGTGAAAGCCCAAAATAGATAGGCGCTAAAATCCAACGTGAAGCATACATTGCTCTTTCAAAAAACTTTTCCATGAAATCCCTTGTAGTGGTGAGTTAATAACACAGTAAAATCTGCGAGGCATATTTTAGCGGTAGCGCGAGTGAAGAAGAAAGGTTTTTTTATTGTTTTATCATTGTGGAAGTTTTATGGCGTATTTATGAAATAAAGATGTCATTTTTATGAATAAAAAGTGACAAAATCGATACCTTCGATATTTTTATTTGCATTCAGCAAGATGATGCGTTTTAGTATGTTAACATTTAGATAATGTCATCAGTTATGGTAAGGAAATAGTTAGTCTGCCAATAAAATAAGTACTTGGAGCTTGATTATTTTAATAATTTCACACAATCAGCATTTCTAAATTCATGTCATAATGACATGGTAAAAAGCAGTTAATATTTAATATGATATAAATTTATTGGTTATATGGATGAAAGGAAGCTTTGATGTTGCGATTTCGTTATAGGTTAAAAAAAGCTCGCAAGAATAAATGTATACGCCGCCAGCGACTTCGCAATCGGTCTTTTTATATAGATAATAGATTGGATAACATGAAAAAGGTCAATATTGTCGTTTTAACAGGAGCGGGTATTTCAGCCGAATCTGGGATCCAAACATTCCGTTCTGCGGATGGATTATGGGAAGAGCATCGCGTTGAAGATGTGGCAACACCTGAAGGTTTCGAACGTAACCCTGAATTAGTACAACGTTTTTATAATGAACGGCGTCGGCAGTTACAGCAAGAAAATATTAAGCCTAACGCCGCTCACTATGCACTTGCTCAGCTTGAAGAGCTTTTTGGTGACCGCTTTTTGTTAATTACGCAAAATATAGACAACTTGCATGAAAGAGCGGGAAGTCAGCGAGTTATCCATATGCATGGTGAACTATTAAAAGTTCGCTGCAACTGGTCAAATCAAGTATTGGAATGGAAAGGGGATTTATCTGCCGATGACCGCTGTCATTGTTGCCAGTTTCCTCAGCCGCTCAGACCCCACATTGTTTGGTTTGGTGAAATGCCAATTGGAATGGATTATATTTATCAATCCCTTGAATCTGCGACTATTTTTATTTCAATTGGGACATCTGGTCATGTATACCCTGCGGCAGGTTTTGTTCATGAGGCTAAATTACATGGGGCACATACGGTCGAACTTAATTTAGAGCCTAGCCAAGTGGAAAGTGAGTTTGATGAGAAACACTATGGTTTAGCCAGCAAAGTCGTTGTTGAATATATCAATAAGCTTATTACAGGGTTACAGGTTAAAAATACAGCGCAATAAGCTTTCAATACATAATAATATAAGGGGAAACGTATTGTTTTCTCTTATAGGTTAGACATTTGTATCCATCATGGCCGGCATCGTAATCTCTTTGACGCAGGTTGCATTGCTCGTACTGGTGATAAAGCGTACGGCATTGACAACATCTTGTAATGGGATTAGCTGTCCATTACTTTTTTCAATGACTTCGTCGGCAGGAACCGTTAATGGGTATTCAGTTGCTAGATAACCTAAGTTTATGACTGATATTGCTATTTTATCTTCACGCAGTGTTTCTCTTAATGACTGTGCTATGCCTCTGAGGGCATATTTCGTGGCGGAAAAGGCGACTTCTTTGCCATTATGGTTATCTAGGCCCCATGTGGAACCGATCAATATAATCTTGCTATTTTTCGCTAAACGTAAATTGGGTAATAGTGCTTTTAAATTTAATAAACAAGCACTGATATTGGTTTGAATCATATTGAGCAGCTCAATGTCATCAGTCGATTCAAATTGGTATTCTTCACTAAAAGCCAGTTTCTCCCAAATACCCACATTATAAATTAAGGTATGAATAGGTTGATCCTGAATAATCTGCTTAATGGCATTCGCGCTATGAATATCATTTAAATCAGCAGGGATCCACGTAAAGTTAATGTGTTCAAAAGGAGGCTTTGAGCGAGACACTCCATAAATATGGTCTGCTTTTTCAGGAAATCCTTCGACCAATGCTTTACCTAAGCCTTTACTAACACCATAAATTAAACATGTTTTTGACATGAATTTTCCTGTTAACGAGTAAAATTTCGTTTTGTTTATTAATTAGCTAATAAATAAAATAATAAGACTTCATATATAGCATACTATTTCAATTTAATGATTGATGATTCGTGTAGTGGGTGAGTGATATTTAACCAAATAAGAGGCAATTAGGTAACAAATAAATAATAACCTACTAATTAATACAATTTGATTATTACCCTTATTTATTATAGGTATTGATTGCCAGTGTAATAGGTAGCTTACAAAAATTACGCTAAAAAATAAATTTCACTAACGATTTCCTGCAAAAAATAGAGAGCATTAACAGGAAAGCTGATTTGAAACAATAATTGAATCTGTGATCTTTCCCATAATATGGACATTGATATTTTAGGGGGAAGGGTATGGACAAACTCTTAGAGCGGTTTTTTGAATATACCGCTTTCGATACACAATCAAAACTAAATGCCAAAACAGTGCCTAGCAGCGCAGGACAGCTAAAGTTTGCTCGTGCATTAGTTAACGAGCTGAATGAATTAGGTTTTGAAAAAATAACGCTTAGCGATCAAGGTTGTGTGATGGCTTATTTACCGTCAAACGTTGATTGGGATGTTCCTACTATTGGGTTTATTTCACATTTAGACACAGCACCTGATTTTTCAGGTAAAAATGTGAGTCCACAAGTACTCGAAAATTATCGAGGGGGAGATATCGCGTTAGGTATAGGTGATGAAGTGTTATCCCCAGTGATGTTTCCAGTGCTGCATGAAATGATTGGCAAAACCCTCATCATGACCGATGGCAAAACCTTACTCGGTGCCGATGATAAAGCGGGTATCGCAGAAATAATTACAGCTCTAGTACGTTTAAAGGGTAAGAACATTCCTCATGGTAAAATCTGTCTTGCATTTACCCCTGATGAAGAGATAGGGCGTGGGGCTCGTCATATCGATTTTAAACAATTTGATGCATTGTGGGCCTATACCGTCGATGGTGGTGGTGTTGGTGAGTTAGAGTATGAAAATTTTAATGCAGCTAACGTTTCTATTAAAATTGTTGGCAATAACACGCATCCCGGTACAGCTAAAGGCGTAATGGTGAATGCATTAGGGCTAGCGAACCGTATTCATTCGATGTTACCACCTGATGAAACACCTGAAAACACCGAAGGTTATGAAGGCTTTTATCATTTAACATCGTTAAAAGGGACAGTAGAAAAGGCAGAATTGAATTATATTATTCGTGATTTTGACTTAGCGGGCTTTGAAGCTAGGAAGAAAAATATCATTCGAATTGCTGAAAAAGTTGGTGAAGGGTTACATCCAAGCTGCTATATCGAACTGACACTTGATGATACCTATTATAATATGCATAAAGAGGTCATGAAGTACCCACATGTTATTGAATTAGCAAAGCAAGCAATGCTTGATTGTGGTATTGAGCCAATTATCCAACCCGTCCGGGGTGGTACTGACGGTGCGCAGCTTTCACATCGTGGTTTACCGTGCCCAAATATTTTCACAGGTGGCTATAACTTCCATAGTAAACATGAATTTATAACACAAGAGGGTATGGAGCAGGCAGTTAGTGTGATCATGCGTATTGCGGAATTAACGGCTATTCACGCAAGGCAATCATGATATTTCATGATAAACAAGCGTGCTTATAACAATAAGCACGCGTAAATTTGCTATTGAAATAATACAGAAACGCCACTAAGCGCCAGTAAAACACCCATGACTAAATTAAAGCGTTTTAATGTCTTAGGTTGTTTTAGCTTTTCTCTTAATTTACTGCCAAACATCGCCCAAATAGCAACACATGGCCAGTTGATGGCCGCAAATATAACGGCAACCTGTACCATTGATAAATAGGGGGCGTTTATATTGGTATACATCGCCATTCCTGAAATAGCCATCATCCATGCTTTAGGGTTTATCCATTGAAATAATGCTGCTTCTAAGAAAGTTAGCGGCTTAATTTCCTGGTTATTTGATTGTGCAACTGAATAGCTAATAGTCGTTTTCCATGCAAGCCAGAACAAATAAATAATTCCAAAATATTTTAATACTGAATAAGTTATAGGGGATGATTGGATCAATGCCCCGACTCCTAGCCCGACAGCAAACAGCATAATAAGAAAACCAATTGATACCCCAAATGAATGCGGTAATGTCTTGCTAAATCCAAAATTAATGCCTGAAGCAAGTAACATAATATTATTTGGACCTGGCGTTATGGATGTTACAAAGGAAAACAATGATAAAGCTAAAAGTGTTTCTAAGTTCATATTGTTATCATCTTTAAAATGGATAATTAATGCTGCGTGAGAATGATAATAGTGAAGTAAAAACAGTTTAGGGTTGAATTAAAGAATGCGCTTTATCTTTGCGTGCTTACGGGCACGTAAGGATCATAATATGAGTATGTAATTGGGAAATAAAATATATAAAAAAATAAATAAGTTAGTTATTAATAAGGGGGGGTAATTGGCAATTAGCGGTTTTCATCAATAGGGAGGAGAGCCTTGTCATATTATACTGAGAATATTATTTTTAATAAAAGGCCCATAATTAATGAGCCCTTACACAAAATACAAATTTAATATTAAAGGTATTGATTAATCATCAAAATACCAATAACCATTATTGACGAGTGCGGTAAGCAGTGCGATAAAATTAACGTCATCAATGGCATCAGCTAAAATTTGGCTATTAACGGCATCATAACGACATAAGCTATCAGCAGCCTCATAACACTCGGTTTCTAAGCATTCTCCATTAACAAAAAATTGGTCGCCAACGCGCAATGCTCTGAGACCATTTAATTTGTATAAGGTTTCTTGCTGAGTTTTCAGTAAATCATAAATTTCTTCTTGCTCATAAGGTGGTTCAGGTGGAGCAATGTCTAATTCATGACGTGATTGTGAGATAAACTCACCTAGCCATTTACGAAATAGCTCAGGGTCATTAATCAGTGATTCCATCATTTCGCGCAGTTTAATTTGTTCACCTTGCAAGATCTCAGCAGGGTTATCACGGAATGATAAATCAGGATCGCTATAACGATAACTGCCTAAGTCATTAGAAATTAGGTGATCGGCAAAACTACTGAGCAGCTCACGAGTATTTGGGGCACGGAAACCAACTGAGTAATTTAATGAAGGCTCAATGGCGTAACCTTCATGTGGAAACCCTGGTGGAATATATAAAATATCGCCGGGTTCCATTTCTTCGTCGATGATGGCGTCAAAAGGTTGAACTTGTAGTAAGTCAGGGTGCGGGCAATGTTGTTTCATTGGGATTTTTTCACCCACTCGCCAATGACGACGGCCTTCACCTTGAATAATAAACACATCGTATTGGTCTAGGTGAGGACCTACACCACCGCCGGGGACTGAGTAGGAAATCATTAAGTCGTCCATCCGCCAGTCCGAAAGGACGCGAAATGGTTTCATTAATGCAGAGCTTGGATGATGCCAGTGGTCAACTGCTTGAACTAAAATAGACCAATTCTCTTCGCCAAGGTGGTCATAGCTTTCAAATGGTCCGTGACCAACCTGCCAAATTCCTTCTTTATGGCTAACCAAACGGCTATCAACCTCATCTTCCATCGCCAAACCTGCAAGTTCATCAGGCGAGATAGGATCAATAAAATTTGCAAACCCTTTTTTGATAAGCAGTGGGCGCTTCTGCCAGTGACTGTCGAGGAAACTCTGCCAGTCGAGATTTAGTTTGTAATCCATCTTATTGTCCCTTGGAGCTGCTAAGTATTGCTAATCAGTTTATTACAATATACCCGGTTCCAATACTGCAAAATGACCTATATGTGTGTAATGGTATGCTGTTAAATAAACTTTCTGAGAAACGGGTATTAAAGGTTTATCTTGAGAGTGAACCAAGTACATTACCCTAAATTACTATTTATAAAACACTTCATAAATAGTATACCGGAAATGGTTTGTAAAATAGGGGACAAGTGGACGCATATCACAGATTAACTATCTTCAATCATAGATTGCTGCCTAAATGTGACGGATAAACGAGCACCACCAAGCGGGCTGTCACTAATTGTGATATCTCCCTCGTATTGGTCGATAATATCCACTGCAATGGACAAACCTAAACCTTGACCTGGACGAAGGGTGTCTGCACGTTGCCCACGAAGGAAAATCAAACTACGTTTGCTTTCGGGCACGCCTGGGCCATCATCATCAACAACCAATGTTAAGCTATCAGTTCCGGCAATAGCACTAACTTCGACGAATTCAAGGCAATATTTACACGCGTTTTCCATGATATTACCCATCACTTCCATAAAGTCATTTGGTTGACCCAGCCAAGTTGTTTCAGGAGAAACATTAACCGTAATAGAAACACCTTTGTGTTGGTAAACTTTATGGAGGGCACTCGCAAGGCTGTCTAATATTGATGGAACAGATGAAATTTCGCGCAGCATCATATTTTCATCACCTTGCGTTGATGCGCGGTGCAAATAATAACCCACCTGTTGAGATATACGGCCAATTTGTTCGAGCATGATGGGTTCAGCCTGCTCAATATTCATTTGCTTACCTGAACGAAGAAGCCGCAGTGTTGACTGTAAAACGGCTAAAGGCGTCTTTAAACTGTGTGTTAAATCAGAAAGTGTCGTGCGGTATTTGCTGTAACGCTTACGTTCATTCGTTAATAAAATATTAAGATTACGTACTAGCCCACGAAGCTCATACGGAGGGTTCTCATCCAGTGTATCTCGTTCACCTTTTTCTAAGCTACTTAGTTGTGATACTAATGATTTAATTGGCCGTAGGCTCCAATAGGCCGCTAACCATAATAGTGGGATAACTAAGATTAAGTTAGCTAGTAACACATAACCGAACCATTCCCAAACTAAACCCGTATTTTGTAAGTCTTGTGGTAGTGTATCAACAACGACAATGGTGAGCGGAGGCAGGTTTTCACTAGCTGCATATTGGTTGACGGACACGGAGTGAGTAAGCGGTTCATCGTCGTTATCCATGTCATCTAATTTTGTATTGAATTCGGGGTTGTCATCTAGAAGTTGGCGAGTTTCGCGAATGTCTGTATCAATTTCATATAAGCCTTCTTTTTTAAGCCAGTCATTACGGATCAGCCGTTCAACGCTAGGTACATCACGTTGGCGCCATAACACGAGCCCTTGTTCATCATAAATAATGACCAAAGTCGGGTTGTTTAACGTGAAATTTGGGGGGACGCGAATGTCAATTTTATGGTTTTGCCATTGGGCTAGGCTATAAATTAAATTACTTTGGCTACGTAATAGGGTGTAAGTGGTTTTATCGAAACTAATCAAATACCCCAAAATCGCGACGATGCCGTAGGATAAGGTGAGTGCCAAGATCACCGCGGATGTTGCACAGAGAAAACGTGCTCGTAGCGAAAGGGGTTTGAACTTAAATTTACGTAGCTTCATGTTAGCCATTCACATCAAAACGGTAGCCTTGACCACGCACTGTGACAATTACATCATCACTATGAAATTGTTGGATTTTTTTTCGTAAACGGCCCATTAAAACATCAATGGTATGACTTTCTCTGAGCTCAGCATCTGGGTAAAGCTGGCGCATTAACGAGTCTTTGCTAACCACTTTCCCATTGTTGCGTAGTAGCGTTTCAATGATAGTGTATTCAAAAGCGGTTAATTTGACGGTTTCGCCATTAACGGTAAATTCTTTGCGTGATAGGTCAATCACGAAATTGCCTAATTCGAGTACTTGTGAAGCAAGACCACTATTTCTGCGCATCAAAGCTTGCATACGGGCGACCAGTTCTTCTAACTGGAAAGGTTTAGTCACGTAGTCATCAGCACCACTGTTTAGCGCTTGTACTTTTTCTTGCCAACTTTCCCGAGCAGTTAATACTAATAGTGGAATATTGACGTGCTCGCTACGCCAGCGTTTGATCATAGAAAGCCCGTCTTCATCAGGTAAGCCCAAATCGACAACTGCGATATCTGGACAGCTTTCGTGCAAAAAGTAATCAGCTTCTTTTGCGTCTTCAGCTGAATCAACCTGATGGCCAAGCTCTTTAAGCTGGACGGTTAAATGGTGACGAAGTAACGCATTGTCTTCGACAATAAGAATACGCATCGGAAACCCTCATATTGAAAAGAGATAGCTACAACTTATCAGATAGTAGCACTAGATACGCTATGGTAAAAAGAGTTCTGAATAACGACAAGGGATTAAGTAAATATAAATCAAACGAAGCGGAAATATAATTTATCTATATTTAGCTTTGAATAGCTTAGTATGATAGATAGAGCAGGGAATTCAAAATGATAATTAAAAAAGGCGACTTATAAGCCGCCTAATTTGAAAACATAAAAGCTATTTTAGTTCGTCGATAAAAGTGACAGCGTAACCAATGTAGTTAGCTGGCGTCATTTCTTTCAAACGTGCTTTTTCGTGCTCTGGCAGGTCTAAACTATCAATAAATTGTTTCATACCTTCAGCGGTAACACGTTTACCACGGGTCAATTCTTTGAGCTTTTCATATGGCTTTTCAATACCATAACGGCGCATTACTGTTTGAATTGGCTCGGCCAATACTTCCCAGTTTTGGTCTAATTCATCCAGTAAATGTTGCTCATTCACTTCTAATTTGTTCAAACCTTTCATGGTTGATTGATAAGCAATCAATGCATAACCTAAGCCGACACCGAGATTACGTAATACTGTCGAGTCAGTTAAGTCGCGCTGCCAGCGAGAAACAGGGAGTTTGCTAGCTAAATGACCTAAGACGGCATTGGCTAAGCCTAAATTACCTTCAGAGTTTTCGAAATCAATCGGGTTGACTTTGTGTGGCATGGTAGAGGAACCAATTTCACCTGCGATTGTTTTTTGTTTGAAGTGATTTAATGCGATGTAGCCCCAAATATCACGGTCGAAGTCTAACACGATAGTGTTAAAGCGAGCGACGCAATCAAATAACTCAGCAATATAGTCATGAGGTTCAATTTGCGTAGTGAATGGGTTCCATTGAATGCCTAAAGAGGTAACAAAGGTTTCGCTGAATTCGTGCCAGTTAACTTCAGGATAAGCGACCATATGTGCATTATAGTTACCGACTGCGCCATTGATTTTACCTAGAATTTCAACTTGTTGTAGCTGGCGGAATTGGCGCTCTAAACGATAAGCAACGTTCGCAAACTCTTTACCAATGGTGGACGGGGTTGCAGGTTGACCGTGAGTACGTGAAAGTAACGGTAAATTGCGGTACTCATGAGCCATTGTTTTGATTTTATCAATGATTTGACGCCATTGTGGCAGCAAGACTTCTTCACGAGCGGTTTTCAGCATTAATGCGTGAGAGAGGTTATTGATATCTTCTGAAGTACAAGCAAAGTGAATAAATTCAGAAACTGCATGAAGAGCAGGGATGTCCGCTACCTTTTCTTTTAGAAAGTATTCTACAGCTTTCACATCATGGTTAGTTGTGCGTTCAATTTCTTTGATACGCATTGCGTCTTTTTCACAGAAGTTCGCGACAATTTCATCCAAGTAAGCGATTGCGTCAGCGTCAAATGCAGGAACTTCTTTGATTTGAGCGGTTGCAGCCAGTTTTTGTAGCCAGCGAACTTCAACTTGTACGCGAAATTTCAGTAAACCAAACTCACTAAAAATAGTGCGTAACGTGCTGACTTTATCACCGTAACGGCCGTCAATCGGGGATACAGCGGTCAGTGAGGATAATTCCATTGGTAGCAACTCCAGATTTAAAGGTGAGACAAAATATCTTTCGCCTGATTAGCCAGACGATTGCGAGAGAACATGAGTTGAATGCGACTTCCACCAACTTGTTGCCAAAGCACTGCGCAACGAATGCCAGCGAGCAAGGTGGCTCTAACTTTTGCTTGAACGAGTGTGTTTTTTAGGATATCAGGGGAACCAGTGACCTGAATTCGCGGTCCAGCTGGGCTGACTACATCTACATAAATACCCGCAAGTGCGTTAAACACGCCTTCAGAAAGTGGTTCAAAATAACCCGCTTGGCGTTCAAATTGCTCAATACGTTGGCCCAGCTGGTTCATCGCTTCTTGGTTTTTATTGAGGCGACGTTCAAGCGTCATAATGCTTAACATATATCGCGTCATTTCAGCCGATAAACCACTGTTACCGCCAGTCAGCATACCTAACATGGCACTGAGGCCCGTCTTTAAATTTTCGGCATCATTACCAAATACATCCAAAGTGGATTTTGGATTCATATTGGTGAGGCTATTGACCATGGTTTCAGTGTCTTTCTCAAGACAAACACCTTCATGTGCGAGTTTTTGAACCATCGCGCTTGCTTGGCAGATACCCGCTAAAGCAAGCGTAATGTCATAATAGTTTTTTGCCACATTTACTCCTGAATACGGGTTTCAATAATACCGCCACCGAGACAAACTTCATCGATATAAAATACAGCGGATTGACCTGGAGTGACAGCCGCGACAGGGTAGTCAAAAGCCACTTCAATGCGATCATCACTTAATGGGGTGATCGTACAAGGGATATCCGCTTGACGATAACGTGTTTTTACTACGCAACGTAGCGGCTCAGTCATGGTTTTCCGGTCAACCCAATGTAATTGCTGAGCAATTAACCCAACAGACATCAAACGAGGGTGTTCATGGCCTTGAGCTACGATAAGAATGTTGTTTTCGACGTCTTTATCGACAACATACCAAGGTTCTTCGGAGCCTTCTTTTGTACCACCGATACCGAGACCTTTTCGTTGCCCTAAAGTGTGGTACATCAAACCTTCATGTTGACCAATTGTTTCGCCATCAACAGTGACGATAGGGCCAGGCTGAGCGGGTAAGTAGCGGCCTAAAAAGTCGCGAAACTTACGCTCACCAATGAAACAGATCCCCGTGGAGTCTTTTTTCTTTGCAGTAACTAAGCCAATTTCTTCTGCAATACGGCGTACTTCCGGCTTTTCGAGTTCACCAACTGGGAAAAGGCTTTTAGCTACTTGTTCGTGGCTCAGAGTATATAAAAAATAGCTTTGGTCTTTGTTGTTATCTAAACCACGTAATAATTGGCTTTTACCATTGACATCACGGCGGCGCACATAGTGACCAGTAGCAATGTAATCTGCGCCTAAATCTTCAGCCGCAAATTCTAAGAAAGCTTTAAACTTGATTTCTTTGTTGCAGAGAATATCTGGGTTCGGTGTGCGGCCTGCTTTGTATTCAGTTAAGAAATGTTCGAAAACATTGTCCCAATATTCAGCAGCGAAATTAATGGTATGAAGTTCAATACCCAGTTTGTCACACACAGCTTGTGCATCGGCAAGGTCAGTAGCAGCTGAACAATATTCTGTGTCGTCATCTTCTTCCCAGTTCTTCATAAACAGACCAGCAACCTGATACCCTTGTTGCTGTAGCAAGTAAGCGGATACAGAGGAGTCAACACCACCGGACATCCCGACGATGACTTTTTTTTGGCTGTTATCTGACATGGTACTATTATTTGACATGGAAATATCTCACTGCGGAAAAATCAAGCCCCATACTTTAGCATGTTGTTCCCGCATTACACCAGAGTTAGCAGGGAATATTATTGCTTGGTGAAATCTTCACCAAGCAGAAGTTAAGTACTTAAAGATAATAGTCGCCGTAAGCGGTTAAAATATCGAGAGGATAATGCTTTCCTGTGAGAAAACAGCGCAAACTTTCCGCCACTAATGGTGAACGCAGGCAGTTGCTATTTAGAATTTCTTGGGCAGTCAGCCAATGGCATTTGCTAATATCACTGTCTTGTGGCTGTGTCTCACAAATGGATTCAAGTTCTACGGCAAATAAAAAACGGATAAACTGAGTTTTATCTGGGGCAATCCATTGATGAATTTTAATTAATTGTGTTGGTGTGGCTTTGATTCCAGTTTCTTCTAGTAATTCACGTTCGGCGGCTTGCAAAATAGTTTCATCAGCTTCTAAATGCCCAGCTGGTTGATTCCAAGTGGGTTTATCATTTATCCACTCTTCCACGACTAAAAATTTGCCTTGAGCATGCACAACAGTTGCTACAGTCACATTAGGTTTAAACAACAGTTACCTCCTTCCATTCGCCAACTGAAAGATTTCCCAAATTAAATTCACCAATTTGATAACGAATTAGCCTAAGCGTTGGAAAACCTATATTTGCCGTCATACGACGGACTTGCCGATTACGTCCTTCATATAATGTAATTTTTAACCAGCTAGTCGGGATATTTTTGCGTTCCCGTATTGGCGGAGTTCTTTGCCATAGCCATTCAGGTTCGCCAACTAACTCGATTCCCGCAGGGAGTGTTGGACCATCATTTAATATTACCCCTTGCCGAAATTTTAGTAGTGCATCTTCATCGGGAATACCTTCTACCTGAGCATAGTATATTTTCCCTGTTTTTTTCTGTGGTTGAGTTAAACGTGCCTGTAGTTTTCCATCATTGGTTAAAATTAATAGCCCTTCACTGTCCCTATCAAGACGTCCTGCGGCGTATACATCGTTGATTGGAATATATTTTTTTAGTGTTTCGCGACCTTGTTCATCAGTAAATTGAGGAAGAACATCAAAGGGTTTGTTAAATAAAATGATTTTAGTTGATATTTGCTGTCTTACCGAAACACGCTTAGCGTTATGCTTTAAAGCAGTCGAGGGTGGCGAGTAACGATTTTTCTTCGGAACTGATTTTTTGTTCGGTCTGTTCATGGTCATTCAATGAGAATTTATTGGTTTTAATTTGCGGCGACTTATTTCATCTAGTGTAGGAGATTTAACGGTTTGATCCTAGAACGTATTTTTCATGGCGATGTAATATTTAATTAACAACTTTAAAAACATTTAAATCAATAAAAACAATTTTCCATTTAAAAATAAGTACATATGGATTTGTTTGGATGGTGATAGTGTGAGCAAAACGTATTTTTAATTTGAGTTAACTTGCTAATATTATTTTTTGTGAGGGAAGTATTTTAACAAAAGTTGTGTCGTTCCCTCAAATGGGTTATTGACAACTTTTCATCGCGGTTTGATTTATTTCTAATAATGGAATGCTTAAATTAATTTATTGATTTAACAGTGTTTATAAATAGATATTCGATTAACTTACAAGGTAAAACAGTACGTTAAATGCGATCGGCATTGAAGCTTAGATGAGTAATCATTGGCGTTCGACGCAGATTGAAGTAGTATTGACACGTCTCTTACAAAAAATTAACAAGCAAAATACGCAAGTGAAAGGAGAGGTTAATGGAAAGCAAAGTAGTAGTTCCGGCAGAAGGCGCTAAAATTACCATTGATGCAAAAGGCAAACTAAACGTTCCGAACAACCCAATTATCCCTTTTATCGAAGGTGACGGCATTGGTATCGATGTCACACCAGCAATGTTGAAAGTGGTTGATGCGGCAGTGAAAAAAGCCTACAACGGTGAGCGCAAAATTTCTTGGATGGAAGTTTACACCGGTGAAAAATCTACACAAATTTATGGTAAAGATGTTTGGTTACCAGAAGAAACTCTCGATTTAATCCGTGATTACCGTGTTTCAATTAAAGGCCCTTTAACAACTCCTGTTGGTGGTGGTATTCGTTCTCTGAACGTTGCATTGCGTCAACAACTTGACCTGTATATCTGTTTACGTCCTGTTCGCTACTACAAAGGCACTCCAAGCCCAGTTAAACAACCTGAACTGACTGATATGGTTATTTTCCGTGAAAACTCTGAAGATATCTATGCGGGTATCGAGTGGAAAGCGGGTAGTGCAGAAGCAGATAAAGTTATTAAATTCCTGAAAGATGAAATGGGTGTGACTAAAATCCGTTTCCCACAAGACTGTGGTATTGGTATTAAGCCTTGTTCAGAAGAGGGCACAAAACGTTTAGTTCGTGCTGCTATTGAATATGCTATTGATAACGGCCGTGATTCAGTGACTTTAGTTCATAAAGGTAACATTATGAAATTCACTGAAGGTGCATTTAAAGATTGGGGATACCAATTAGCACAAGAGGAATTTGGCGGCGAATTATTAGATGGCGGCCCATGGGTTAAAATTAAAAACCCTAAAACAGGTAAAGATATTATCGTTAAAGATGTTATCGCAGATGCTTTCTTACAACAAATCCTGCTACGCCCAGCAGAATACGATGTTATCGCTTGTATGAACCTAAATGGTGACTACATTTCTGATGCATTAGCAGCGCAGGTCGGTGGTATTGGTATCGCTCCTGGTGCAAATATTGGTTCTGAGTGCGCATTATTCGAAGCAACTCACGGTACTGCACCAAAATATGCAGGCCAAGATAAAGTTAACCCAGGCTCTATTATCCTTTCTGCTGAGATGA